>NZ_JBEZOK010000028.1:0-124800 GCF_040706515.1 Streptomyces sp. NPDC047880
GTCGGTCACGCGCTGCGTGATCGTCTCCCGCATCGGGCAGCCCGAGACTGTGACCTCGAAGGGCGCCGTCCACCTCACTCGCCGCCTCCGCCTCCACCGCCCCCGCCGCAGGAGAGGAAGGCGCCGCCACCACCGTTCGTACCGCGCCGCGAGTCCTTGAGGAGGGCCGCGCGGCCCACCTCGGCCCGGCGGACCAGACCAGCCCGCAGGGCGAACCTCGGCACCAGCAGCCGCAGGGCGGCCTCACCGTGCAGGGCGACCAGCAGCAGCCGTTCGTGGTCGGTCAGGCCGTGCCGGCTCGCCGGCAGGGGGTGCTCGTGCCGCAGGTCCCGGACGTGGCGCCGGGCGGCGCGGGTCGCGCCGAGCAGGGGATAGCGCAGCAGGCCCGCCTCCGCGAGCGGGATGCGCATGACGGCCACCGCGAGGCGGATGCCGGGATCCTTCACCAGGGCCTTGGGCGCCGCGGGCACGCGCAGGCAGCCGTGCACCGCGGCCGCGAGGGGTGAGGGCGGCTGCACGGCCCCCACCGCTTCCACGGCGTCCACGACACGTGCCCGGATCGTCCCGGGCAGGTCCGCCTCCACCAGGCCCCGCAGATGCAGGTCCACCACGGCGACGGTGACGGCTGCCCGTGGGCCTTCCCCCAGCAGTGCGACCTCGTGCGGCTCCAGCCGGACCGCCGTACCGTCGCTCATGGCGTTCACCCCCGTACCGGGGCCCGCCGCCCCCGTGCCGACGGGCCCCGTGTGACGACAATGTGCCCGGCCCCGGGGGCGGTCGAAGCCCCCGGGGCCGGGTTCAGAGGTTGATTTGAGGGTTCCGTACGGGCTGTACGACCGGTGCCGTAGGCGCGCTCACGCCTCGTGGTGCTCCGACAACCCCGGCCAGTCGTCCGGCCCGCCGCCCTGCCACTCCACGAGGTCGTTCTCCGCGACGTCCGTGACATACAGGTCGGCCAGGCGCAGGATCTCGGCGACGTCGTCGGTGTGGGTGGCGACGCCCAGTGGCTCCTCGCCCAGGGTGACCCGGCGGGAGCCGTCCAGGGCGGGGGCGTGGACCACGACGTGCGGTTGCTCGGTGGGAGGTGCCATGCCTTCAGGCTGCTGCGAACGGGACGGTTCCGCACCCCGGGGCGGGCTGGCCGTCCGGCGGCGCGAGGCTGGGCGCGACAGGACGTTCGCGCCGCCGGACGGGGTCGAGGTGGGGAGGGAGTGGTACTGGGACCGCGGCGGGTGCGACGGGCTCCGGGGCCGGCGTCCCTCAGGTCGAGAAGCCGGTCCGGGCCTTTCACCACCGCACTGGCTCGCACGCCGCCGCGGTCCGCGCCCTGACCGTGCCGGTGCCCGGGGGACCACCCCTCATCCGGGTCTCCCCGGGCGGTCGGACACGGTCAGGGAGTTCAGTCCTCGCGCAGGGCGCGGACCGCCTCCTCCACGCGCCGCCCGTACTCGGGGTCGGCAGCGTGGAAGTGCGCGAGGTTCGTCTCGATCACGTCGTCGCGGGAGACCTGCGACAGGCCCCCGGCGATGTTGGCGACCAGGCGGGACTTCTCCTCGGCGGACATCAGCCGGTACAGCTCGCCCGCCTGGAAGAAGTCGTCGTCCTTGGTGTGCGCGGGCGCCTCGTGGGTGCCGGTGTGGCCGGAGACCGCCAGCGGCGCCGACAGCGGACGGCCGGTCTCGACGGGGCCGTCGAAGGAGTTCGGCTCGTAGTTCTTGGCGTACCGGTCCTGCGGGTTGGACGCCATGAGGCCGTCCCGGCCGTAGTTCTGCGCGGTCGTGGCGCGGGGCGCGTTGACGGCCAGCAGCGTGTGGTTGACGCCCAGGCGGTAGCGGTGGGCGTCCGCGTAGGCGAACAGCCGGCCCTGGAGCATCTTGTCGGGGGAGGCGCCGATGCCCGGTACGAAGTTGTTCGGGGAGAACGCGGCCTGCTCGACCTCCGCGAAGACGTTGTCCGGGTTGCGGTCCAGCACCAGCCGGCCCACGCGCCGGAGCGGGTAGTCCTGGTGCGGCCACACCTTGGTCAGGTCGAACGGGTTGAAGCGGTAGTCCGACGCCTCGGCCGCCGGCATCAGCTGGACGTGGAGCGTCCAGGACGGGTGCACCCCCCGCTCGATGGCCTGGAGCAGGTCCGTCTGGTGCGAGTTGGGGTCCCTGCCCGCGATCTCGGCGGCCTGCTCGCTGCTCAGGGAGCGGATGCCCTGGTTGGTCTTGCAGTGGTACTTGACGAAGAAGGCCTCGCCCCGGCTGTTGGTCCACTGGTAGGTGTGCGAGCCGTAGCCGTTCATGTGCCGGTACGACGCCGGGATGCCACGGTCGCCCATCAACCAGGTCACCTGGTGCGTGGCCTCGGGGGAGTGCGCCCAGAAGTCCCAGACGTTGTCCGGCTCCTGACGGCCCGTGAACGGGTCGCGCTTCTGCGAGTGGATGAAGTCCGGGAACTTGATCGGGTCCTTGATGAAGAACACCGGCGTGTTGTTCCCGACGAGGTCGTAATTGCCTTCCTCGGTGTAGAACTTCACCGCGAAACCGCGCGGGTCGCGCACCGCGTCCGCGCCGCCGAGCGAGTCGGCCACGGTCGAGAAGCGCACGAACACCTCGGTGCGCCTGCCGACCGCGCTGAGGAAGTCGGCGTGGGTGAAGTCCGTGACGTCGTCGGTCACTTCGAAGTGGCCGTAGGCACCCGAGCCGCGGGCGTGCACCACGCGCTCCGGGATGCGCTCGCGGTTGAAGCGCGCCAGCTTCTCCAGCAGGTGCTGGTCCTGGAGCAGGAGCGGGCCGCCGGCACCGGCGGTGGCGGAGTTCTGGTTGTCGGCGACGGGGGCGCCGGACTCGGTGGTGAGCACGCGCTGCGACATCGTGACCTTCCGTACGAGAGGGCAGCGGAAATGGTTTTCCGCTTTGTGGAGCCTAGGGCCGGGGCGAGCGGAGCGTCAACAGTTTGTTGAAGCAGTGGGCATGACTGGTTCCGGGCGGCGCCGCCGCTTCGGGCGCGACAGGACAGGTGTCAGCGGCGGCGCCGCCCGGGGATCGGGGAACCCCGGGGCCACGGGGGTCTGCGGAGGGTCAGAGCTGTGCGCCGGAGAGCCGCTCCACGGCCCGCAGCAGCGCCGAGTGGTCCAGGCCGCCGTCGCCCTGCGCACGCAGGCTCGCGACCAGCTGGGCGACCACGGCACCGACCGGCAGGGCCGCGCCGACGTTACGGGCGGCGTCCGTGACGATGCCCATGTCCTTGTGATGCAGGTCGATCCGGAAGCCCGGCTTGAAGTCCCGGCCGAGGAAGTTGTCCTTCTTGCGGGTCAGCACGGTCGAGCCGGCGAGTCCGCCGCCCAGGACGTCCAGGGCGGCCTTCAGGTCCACGCCGGACTTCTCCAGGAACACCACGGCCTCGGCGCACGCCTGGATGTTCACGGCGACGATCAGCTGGTTGGCGGCCTTCACGGTCTGACCGGAGCCGTGCGGACCGCACAGCACGATGGTCTTGCCGAGCGCCTCGAAGATCGGCTGAGCGGTGTCGAAGTCGGCCTGCTCGCCGCCCACCATGATGGACAGCACGGCCTCGATCGCACCGGCCTCGCCGCCGGACACCGGGGCGTCCAGCACGCGGATGCCCTTGTCCTTCGCCGCCTTCGCCAGGTCGACCGACGTCTGCGGCGTGATCGAGGACATGTCGATCAGCAGCGCGCCGGACCGCGCGTTCTCCAGGATGCCGTCGGGGCCGTAGGCGATCGCCTCGACCTGCGGAGAGGCCGGGACCATGGTGATGACGACGTCGGCGTCCTCGATGGCCTGGGCGATCGAGGAGGCGGCGGTGCCGCCGGCGGCGGCCAGGCGGTCCAGCTTGTCCTGTTCCAGCGTGTAGCCGGTGACCTGGTAGCCCGCCTTGATCAGGTTCTCGGACATGGGGGAGCCCATGATGCCGAGTCCGATCCAGGCGACCTTGGGGAGTGTGTTCATGATGGGGTGCCTTTCGGATACGGGGTCAGCGGGACAGCCAGCCGAAGGCCTCGGCGCTCGGGCGGTCGCCCGGCTTGTACTCGAGGCCGACCCAGCCGTCGTAGCCCGCCTTCGTGAGCTGGTCGAGGAGGTCTTCGAGGGGCAGCGAGCCCGTGCCGGGAGCGCCGCGGCCCGGGTTGTCGGCGATCTGGACGTGGCCGGTCTTCGCGACGAACCGCTCGATCACCGCCGGCAGGTCCTCGCCGTTCATGGACAGGTGGTAGAGGTCCATGAGGAAGCGCGCGTTGCCGAGCCCCGTCGCCTCGTTGACCTTGTCGACGACCTCGACGGCGGCGGGCGCGGACACCAGCGGGTACAGCGGCGACTCGGGTTTGTTCAGTGCTTCGATCAGCAGGATCGCGCCGATCCGGTCGGCGGCCCGGGCCGCGAGGGCCAGGTTCTCCAGTGCGAGCGCGTCCTGCTCGGCCGGGGCCACGCCCTCGACGCGGTTGCCGTACAGGGCGTTGAGCGCCGTGCAGCCCAGGGAGGCGGCGAAGCCGGCGGCCACGTCGATGTTGGCGCGGAACCGCTCCGACTCCTCACCGGGAAGCGACAGGGCGCCGCGGTCCGGGCCCGGGAGCTGCCCGGCGTAGAAGTTCAGGCCGGTGAGCCGGACACCGGCGTCCTCGATCGCGCGCTTCAGCGCGTCGAGCTCGGACCGCTCGGGGACCGGTGAGTCGGCCCAGGGCCACCACAGCTCGATCGCGGTGAAGCCCGCCGTCGCGGCGGCCGCGGGACGCTCCAGGAGGGGGAGCTCCGTGAAGAGGATCGACAGGTTGACGTTGAAGCGCTGGTCTGCGAATCCCATCGGGGCGGCGCTCCCTTCCTTGTCTCTGCGGTGCTTCCGCATTCTTTCCGTATTGCGGAATCTTATTTCTGCTTAACGGAAGACTGCCTGCGGGGTGCGAAGGCTGTCAAGAGGGGCTGCCGGAAAGTCCGTCCCGCGCGTTAGGTTGAGCGCGTGCGACTGAGAGTGGAGTTCACGACCGAGCCGTTCGACCTGGACGAGGCGCCCGCGCACGCGGTGGTGGCCCGTGAGGTCGTGGAGGCCGCCGAGCTGGACGCCGTGGACGTGGGCCCGTTCGGCAACACCGCGGAAGGCGGTGCCGACGCGGTGCTCACCGCCGTGGACGCCCTGCTCCGCAGGACCCTGAAGGCCGGTGCCACCCGCGTCTCGCTCCAGATCAACGTGGTCGAGGAGGGAGGGGCGTGAGCGGCGCCGGGGACGAGCCGTTCATCGCGGCCGTGAAACCCCTGGTCGACGCCATGGGCGGCGAGATGATCCCGCCCGACGAGGCCGGCCCCGACGACGTCGTCCTGGCCTGGGAGGGCAGGGACGCCGTCGCCGTACGGCTGCCGCAGCTCGCCGACTCCCTCGATCACATCCTGGCCGCCATGGAGCGCCGCAAGGGGATGCCGCTGGCCGACCTCGACCGCAGGGCCAAGCAGGAGGTGGTGCGGATACTCGAGGCGCGCGGCGCCTTCTCCGTCCGGCACGGGGTGGAGACGGTGGCGAGCGCCCTCGGCGTCAGCCGCTTCACCGTCTACAACTACCTCAACCGCGAGAAGGGGGCCTGACCGGCCCCGGAGGTATCCGTCCGGTTTCGCGCCACCGAATTTTCAACAAACTGTTGACGTGCTGTCGCGGGAAGGCGTTAGCTATCGGCACGCCCGTTCAGCACGAAGGCCGAATCCGGCCACGGAGGCTCCCGTGACGTCCACTTCCACGCCGCCGGGCCTGACCCGGTTCAACACCCTCGAGGAGCACGCGGCCTTCACCGCCCTCCACGAGGTGTGCGCCGCCACGGCGTGGGCGAAGCGCCTGCTGGCCGCCCGCCCCTACGCC
Organism: Streptomyces sp. NPDC047880; assembly: GCF_040706515.1. NCBI lineage: Bacteria > Bacillati > Actinomycetota > Actinomycetes > Kitasatosporales > Streptomycetaceae > Streptomyces > Streptomyces sp. NPDC047880. Next base: position 5,842 of record NZ_JBEZOK010000028.1, read on the forward strand.
ACCCGCGAGGACCTGTACGCCGCGAGCGACGCCGCCATGGCCGGCCTGACGGCCGCGGACCTCGACGAGGCGATGGCCGGCCACCCGCCCATCGGCCGCCCCCGCCCCGGTGACCCCACCTCGGCCCGGGAACAGCGCGGCATGGCCGGCGCCTCCGACGCGCTCAGGACGGAGATGCTGGGGCTGAACCTCGCCTACCAGGAGAAGTTCGGCCATGTCTTCCTGATCTGCGCCACCGGCCGGACCGGCGAGCAGATGCGCGACGCGGTCAGGGAACGGATCGGCAACACACCGGAGCGGGAGCGGGAGATCGTCCGCACCGAACTGGGGAAGATCAACCGCATCCGCCTCGCCCGACTCGTCGCAGAGGAAGCCTGACCCCATGAGCACCAGCACCACCGCCTCCGTGTCCACGCACATCCTGGACACCAGCGTCGGCCGGCCCGCCGAGGGCGTCGCCGTCCACCTCTGCGCCCGCGCGGGCCGCGAGGCGGCCTGGCAGCCGCTCGGCGGCTCCGCCACCGACGCGGACGGCCGGTGCAAGGACCTCCCGGCGCTGCCGGAGGGCACCACCCACGTACGGCTCGACTTCGCGGTGGAGCCGTACTTCGAAGAATCTGCGAAGAAGCAAGCCGATGCGCAGCAGGACGCCCCCGCGAATCGGGACAGCGGTGCGTTCTTTCCAGAGGTGGCCATCACCTTCGCCGTCGAGGCCGGTGAGCACTACCACGTACCGCTGCTGCTCAACCCGTTCGGCTACTCCGTATACCGAGGGAGCTAGCTACAGATGGCAGACATTTCCCGCCCTGCCCGCCCTGTGATCCTGGGACAGAACCAGTACGGCAAGGCCGAGAACCGAGTCGTCAAGATCACGCGCGACGGCGCCACCCACCACATCAAGGACCTCAACGTCTCCGTCGCGCTGAGCGGCGACATGGACGAGGTCCACTACTCCGGCTCGAACGCCAACGTCCTGCCGACCGACACCACCAAGAACACGGTGTACGCGTTCGCCAAGGAGCACGGCATCGAGTCGGCCGAGCAGTTCGGCATCCACCTCGCCCGGCACTTCGTCAGCAGCCAGGAGCCGATCCACCGGGCCCGGATCCGCATCGAGGAGTACGCCTGGGAGCGGATCGAGGCCTCCGACGCCAACTCGCAGTTCATCGGCGCCGACGAGGTCAAGCACTCCTTCGTCCGCAAGGGCCAGGAGGTCCGGCTGACCCAGATCACCTACGACGGCTCGTCGTGGGAGGTCGTCTCCGGCCTCAAGGACCTGGTCGTGATGAACTCGACCAACTCCGAGTTCTGGGGTTACGTCAAGGACAAGTACACGACGCTGAAGGAGGCCTACGACCGCATCCTGGCCACTGAGGTCTCCGGCCGCTGGCGGTTCAACTGGACCGATGACGAGCAGCGCATGCCGAACTGGGAGAAGTCCTACGAGCAGGTGAAGAAGCACATGCTCCAGGCCTTCGCCGAGACCTACTCCCTCTCGTTGCAGCAGACGCTGTACCAGATGGGCGCGCGGATCATCAACAACCGCAGCGAGATCGACGAGGTCCGCTTCTCCCTCCCGAACAAGCACCACTTCCTGGTGGACCTGGAGCCGTTCGGGCTGAAGAACGACAATGAGGTGTACTACGCCGCCGACCGCCCCTACGGCCTGATCGAGGCGACCATCCTCAGGGACGGCTGCGAGGCGAAGATCCCCGAGGACCTCACCAACCTCTGACGCTCCCCCTTTCGGCACCCGTGGCCGGGGAACCCTCCTCCCGGCCACGGCACTCAAAACACCCGGGGTCCTGCCGTGCCCTCTCCAATGCAGCACACTTCGTGAAAAGGGACGAACCATGGCAGCAGAGCGGCGCATCGTCATCGAGAACTGCGCGATCGCGACCGTCGACGGACACGACACGGAGTACGCCTCCGGGCACATCGTCCTCGCCGGCAACCGCATCGAGTCGCTCGGCGCGGGCGCGGCACCCGAGGGCCTGGAGAACGTCGCACGCCGTATCGACGCCGGCGGTCACCTCGCGACCCCCGGCCTGATCAACACCCACCACCACTTCTACCAGTGGATCACCCGAGGCCTCGCCACGGACCACAACCTCTTCAACTGGCTCGTCGCGCTGTACCCCACCTGGGCGCGCATCGACGAGCCGATGGTCCGCGCCGCCGCCCAGGGGTCCCTGGCGATGATGGCCCGCGGCGGCGTCACCACCGCCATGGACCACCACTACGTCTTCCCGCGGGGCTCCGGCGACCTCTCCGGCGCGATCATCGGCGCCGCCCGCGACATGGGCGTCCGTTTCACCCTCGCCCGGGGCTCCATGGACCGCAGCGAGAAGGACGGCGGCCTTCCCCCGGACTTCGCCGTGGAGACCCTCGACGGTGCGCTCGCGGCCACCGAGGAGACCGTGCGGCAGCACCATGACTCCTCCTTCGACGCCATGACCCAGGTCGCCGTCGCGCCCTGCTCGCCCTTCTCCGTCTCCACCGAACTACTCCGTGACGGAGCCCAGTTGGCCCGCCGTCTCGGCGTCCGGCTGCACACCCACGGCTCGGAGACCGTGGAGGAGGAGAAGTTCTGCCACGAACTGTTCGGCATGGGCCCGACCGACTACTTCGAGTCCACAGGCTGGCTCGGCGAGGACGTGTGGATGGCGCACTGCGTCCACATGAACGACTCCGACATCGCCGCCTTCGCCCGGTCCCGGACCGGCGTCGCGCACTGCCCGTCCTCCAACGCCCGCCTCGCGGCCGGCATCGCCCGCGTCCCCGACATGCTCGCCGCCGGCGTCCCCGTCGGCCTGGGCGTCGACGGCACCGCCTCCAACGAGTCCGGCGAACTCCACACCGAGCTGCGCAACGCCCTCCTCATCAACCGCCTCGGCGGCCACAAGGAAGCCGCCCTGAACGCCCGTCAGGCCCTGCGCCTCGGCACGTACGGCGGCGCCCAGGTCCTCGGCCGGGCCGCGGAGACCGGTTCCCTGGAGCCCGGCAAGCTCGCCGACCTCGTGCTGTGGAAGCTGGACACGCTCGCCCACGCCTCCATCGCCGACCCGGTGACCGCCCTGGTCTTCGGCGCGGCCGCCCCGGTCACCGCCTCCTTCGTGAACGGCCGGCAGATCGTGGAGGACGGACGGCTCCTCACGGCCGACGAGGACGCCATCGCCCGCGCCACACGGGACGAGGCCCGGCGGCTGGCGAAGATCGCCGCCGAGGCCTGAACACCCGGATGACTCCGGCCGGGAGGGACGGCTCCCGGCCGGTGGCCGTGCACCCGAGCGGGGTCCACGGCGGTCGTCTCCGGGGTGCGCGTGAACGCGCGCACCCCGGAACGGCCACACCGTCCGCCGCACATCCGGTCCCGCACGACCACCCGCACCACCTCCCTGACACCCACGGCGGCCCCCGGGCACAGCCGTGTAACCGACCGGAGGGACGCCGCCGTGGCCGACCACCCCGTTGACGAAAAACTCCCCGCGCTCAAGATGGCGACGACCGGCCTGCAGCACGTGGCCGCCATGTACGCCGGAGTCGTCGCCCCGCCCCTGATCGTCGGCGCGGCCATCGGCCTCTCCGCCCGCGACCTGACCTTCCTCACCGGCGCCTGCCTGTTCACCGCGGGCCTCGCCACCTTCCTGCAGACCCTCGGCATCTGGAAGATCGGCGCCCGGCTGCCGTTCGTCAACGGCGTCACCTTCGCCGGTGTCGCCCCGATGACCGCGATCGTCGCCTCCACGGCGGACAAGTCCGACGCCCTGCCGATCATTTTCGGCGCGGTCATCGTCGCCGGACTCCTCGGCTTCCTCGCCGCCCCCGTCTTCTGCAAGGCCATCCGCTTCTTCCCGCCCGTGGTGACCGGCACGGTCATCACCCTCATCGGCATATCGCTGCTGCCGGTCGCCTTCGGCTGGGCGCAGGGACCGAACCCGGCGGCCCACGACTACGGTTCGGCGACCAACCTGGGCCTCGCCGCCGTCACCCTGCTGATCGTCCTGCTGCTGCGCCGCTTCACCAAGGGCTTCGTCAAGCAGATCGCCGTACTGCTCGGCCTCGTGATCGGCACGCTCGTCGCGATCCCGTTCGGCGCCACGGACTTCACCCCCGTCGCGGACGCGGCCGTCATCGGCTTCCCCACCCCGTTCCACTTCGGCGCCCCGCAGTTCCAGCTTGCCGCGATCATCTCGATGTGCGTGGTGATGGTGGTGTCGATGACCGAATCGACCGCCGACATGCTGGCGCTGGGCGAGATCGTCGAGCGCCCGGCCGACGAGAAGACCATCGCGGCCGGCCTGCGCGCCGACACCCTCGGCTCGGCGCTCAGCCCCCTCTTCAACGGCTTCATGTGCAGCGCCTTCGCGCAGAACATCGGCCTGGTCGCCATGACGAAGATCCGCAGCCGGTACGTCGTCGCCGCGGGTGGCGGCTTCCTGGTGCTGATGGGCCTGTGCCCGATGGCGGCCTCGCTGATCGCCGTCGTACCGCGCCCGGTGCTCGGCGGGGCGGGTGTCGTCCTGTTCGGCTCGGTCGCGGCCAGCGGCATCCAGACCCTGGTCCGGGCCGCCCTGGACAAGGACAACAACGTCCTGATCGTGGCCGTCTCCCTGGCCGTCGGCATCATCCCCATCACGGCCCCGGAGTTCTACCACGCCTTCCCGGAGACGGCCCGCATCGTCCTGGACTCCGGCATCTCGACGGGCTGTGTGGCGGCCGTGCTGCTCAACCTCGTCTTCAACCATCTGGGCAAGGGCGCCCGCGACGCCCACGACGTGACCCACCCGATGGAGGCGGGCGAGGAGCTCACGAACGCCCCGAAGGCCCCGGCCGCGTCCTGAGGCGGCCGGACTCCGCTTAGGCTTCTGCCTTGGTCAACTCCAAATTGACCGGGGGGTCAGGGGACGAGGGGGAGACGGGCCGATGAACCACGCGACCGAGGTGTTCCAGCCGTTGCGGGCGGACGATCCGCCCGTGGTCGCCGGGTATCGCCTCGCGGCCCGGCTCGGCGCCGGCGGCATGGGCCGTGTCTACCTCTCCCACACCCAGGGCGGCCGGCCGGTGGCGATCAAGGTGGTACGGCCGGAACTGGCCGACGACCCGGAGTTCCGGCGGCGGTTCCGCCGGGAGGTGGAGGCGGCCCGGCGGGTCCGGGGCGCCTACACCGCCGAGCTGATCGACGCCGACGCCGACGGCACACCGCCCTGGGCGGCCACGCTGTACGTGCCCGGCCCGTCCCTCGCCGACGCCGTCGCCCGGCGCGGGCCGCTGCCCGTCCCCGCGGTGCTGTGGCTGGTGGCGGGGGTGGCCGAGGCGCTCCAGGCCATCCACACGGCCGGCATCGTGCACCGGGACCTCAAACCGTCCAACGTGCTGCTCGCCGCCGACGGGCCGCGCGTGATCGACTTCGGCATCTCGCTGGCCGCCGACTTCACCTCGTACACCGTCACCGGCGCAGCCGTCGGCACGCCCCACTTCATGGCTCCCGAGCAGGCGTCCGCGGGCGAGGTCACGGCGGCGACCGACGTCTTCGCGCTGGGCCAGACGGCCGCGTTCGCGGCCCTGGGCCGCCCGCTCTACGGGGAGGGCTCCGCGGTCGGCGTGCTGTACCGGATCGTGCACGACCGGCCCGGCCTTTCCCTGCTGCCCGAGCAGCTCCGGCCGCTGTTCGCCCGCTGCCTGGCCGCCGACCCGAAGGACAGGGCGGACCTGGCGGAGATCGTCGACTGGTGCCGGCAGCGACTGGGCGCGGACGCCGACGCGGGCGCGGGCCCGGCCGTGTGGCGGGACGTCACGGGACCGGAACCGACCGTCCCGTCGCCGCTCTCCACTCCCACGAGCATCTCCACTCCCACGCGCGTCGAGCCCCAGCCGCTGGTCGTCACCCAGCCCCAGCCGCTCCCGGGCGGGCCGGGGGAGCGGCGGAGGCGACGCCGGCGCACCGCGCTGATCACGGCCGCCGCCGTGACGGCGGGGGCGGTGGCGCTGGGCGGCCTGCTGTGGACGGTCCAGGACGCGGGGAACAGGTTCCGCGACTGGGTGGCCGGCGCACCGGCGACGCCCGACCCGGACAGGTCCGGACGGCCGGCGGACTCGTCGACGGCGTCGCCGTCGGCCTCCGGGCCCGCCTCGGATGCCGAGGGCCGGACGCCGCGGGCCTCGGAGCCCTCCCCGACCGCCTCCGGGACGCCGCGCCCCATAGGCCGGGTGCTCCAGAGGCTGGACGCGAAGAGCTCGCTGAGCTTCCAGAAGCCCTTCCAGCGCGACGACCGCGAGGGCGACATCCGCTTCGACTGCGAGGACGCCGGATGTGCGCTGGAGAGCGACACCAGTGTCTTCGTCCAGCTGTTCACCGACGAGGGCGTCTCCCTCGACGAGTGCCGGCTCATGCTGGCGCATGCCGATCAGCGCCGCTGGCCGCTGGCCTCGGTGCCGGTGGGAGGCCAGATCTGCGTCAAGCACGCGTCCGGGGACATCGCACTGCTCACGGTCCAGACGAAGTCGACCGCACTGCCCGAACTCGCCGCCCTCACGATGGACATGACGATCTGGCGGCGTTCGGCGACCTGACCGCCGCACGGTCACACCGTGAGCTTCACTGCCTCCAGCCAGACTTCGTTGTCCAGGGTGCCGCCGAAGGTGAAGTCGGGGCGGGGCTTGCTGCATGCCCGTCCGCCCCAGTCGTGGCCGCGCAGGCGGACGGTGTTGCAGATCTCGCCGGTGCCGACGTTCATGGCGAAGCCCAGCATGTTCGGCGCGTTCCGCTTCGCGCTGCCGATGGTGAAGTTCCGGCTGTCGCCGGTGACGGCCGTCCAGCTGGGCTGCCACTCACCGCGGCCGTCCACCGGCTCCGCCGTGTGCCGGAAGGCGTTGGCGGCGGATCCGCCGACGCCGTGCACCGCGATGTTGAGGGCCTTGATCGGCCGGTTCCGGCCCGATGTGCCGGCCATCGTGCCGTCGCACACCGGCTTCTGCCAGCCGTGCCCGGAGACGTACGCGCGGTAGCAGATGTGCCGTCCGGAGGGGTCGCTCGCGCCGAGCCGCTTCACGGCACTGGCAGCGGTGTCCTGCGGGGGCTCGGCGGTGACGGTGGCGGTGGCCGCCGGGGGCCTGGCCGTGACCGTGACGGTGACCTTGCCCGCGCCCTTCGCCCCCGAAGTGTCCTTCGGTTTCGGCTTCTTGCCGCTCGACTCCTTCTTGTCCCTGTCCTTGTCACCGTCTTCGGCCGAGGGGGAGGCGGACGGGGGCGGGATCGGCAGCGAGGACGGTGACAGGGCCGGTGACGCCGAGGCCGACGGCGAACCGCCCGCACGCGCGGCGGTCTCCTCCCGGTTTCCGCCGTCGCCGGAACCGCCACTGCCCAGGATCACCAGCGGCACGACGACCAGGGCGGCCACTCCGAGCGCCACGGGCCCGACCACCAGGGGCCTGCCGAGCAGCCCGGGCCCGTCGAACTCGTCGTCCGACTGGCGGGAACCGGGCCGGCGGGCGGGTGCGGGGCGCGGCACGGGGCGGGCGGCTTCCGCCCCCTCGGGCTGTGGTCCGTCACCCCGGGGACCCTCGGGCTGTGGTCCGGGACTGGTGGCCGGGGGCCCCTCGGGCTCGGGCAGCGTGCAGGCCGCCTCGTCGAAGTCGCCGGGATCTTCCCGGTTCTCCCCGGCGGGCGCGGCGGACTCATGGGCGGGGGGCGGCACCGGATCCGCCTCCTCCTCCTGCTGCTGCCGCAGCGCGCTGGAGCCGTCCGGGAAGACCTCGACGTGCGCCACATACCCGGCGCCGGGGTCGGAGATCGCCGCCGTGACGGCGGTGCCCTGGTCGCGTGCGTGTCCGTGCAGGAGATCGAGGATCGCGGCGTCGACCGTCGTTCCCTCCGCGACCGGCACCGGTTCGCCGTCGACGGCGGCCGATCCGTCGCCGGAGATGACCACCGTGAAGTGCGGCGACCGCTCCGACGAGCCCCGCCGCGCGGTGTGTTCGCCCACGGTGATCTGCTCGTCGGCTTCCTCTTGGCCCGGGCTCATCGGCGTTCCTCTCTGCTGTTCCCGGCCGGTCGCCCGGCCGGGGCGGTGTCGGCGGTGCCCGCGTACGCAACGGACACCGGCCGTCCACGGTTCAACTCGCCGGTGAAAAGGGCGAGGAGTGGCACGTCAGCGGTGACAGGTGACGGAACGGCATGTTCCGCTGAAGTGCGCGAGCCGGAGCGGATGCGCACTAGAGTCCGAACGTGGACTACGTGAATACCTTCCGTTTCGCTGTGCTGGGGCCGGTCCGGGCGTGGCGCGGGGAGCGGGAACTCGACCTCGGCTCGCCGCAGCAGAGGGTGGTGCTGGCGGCGCTCCTCTTACGACGCGGGCGCCCCCTGCCGCTCGGCGAACTCATCGATGCAGTCTGGGGAGAGGGGCCGCCCGCTGCCGCCGTGTCCGTACTGCGGACCTACGTGTCGCGCCTGCGCAAGGTGCTGGAGCCCGACCGCGGCCCGGACGGGCAGCCCCGGGTGCTCGTCTCCGTCGGTGACGGCTACCTGCTGCGCGTTCCGGACGACGGCCTGGACCTCGCCGTGTTCCAGTCCCGGGTCGCGCAGGCGAAGAAGGCGCGCGCCGCGGGCGACGTGTCCGGCGCCGCTGACCTGCTGCACGCCGCGCTCGACGGCTGGCGGGGCGCCGCGCTGACCGGACTCCCGGGCCCGTTCGCCGAGACGGCGCGCTCCTGGCTGGACGAGGAGTGGCTGGCCGCCCTGGAGGCCCGGCTGGACGCCGACATCGAGCTCGGACGCCATCACGAGGTGATCGCCGAGCTGCTCCCGCTCACCGCCGGGCACCCCCTGCGCGAAGAGCTGTGCCGCCTGCTCATGCTCGCCCTGTACCGGTCGGGACGGCAGGCCGAGGCACTGGCCGCGTACCGCGGGACACGCGCCGCCCTGGTGGCGGAACTGGGCGTCGAACCCGGGCTGTCGCTCCGGGACCTGCACGACCGCATCCTGTCCGCCGACCCGGCGCTGATGCCGCACCCGGCCCGGAGTCCGGCTCCGGCGGTGCCCGGGCAGGCCGGGCCGTCCGTGCGGGCGGCACCGTCCGGCGCCGCACCGGAGGACGGGACGGCGGCCGACGGCGCGACGGCGGGAGGGGCTGCGCCGGACGACGCGGCCCGGCCCGGCCCCGCCGAGCCGCACGGCCCGGCGTTCCAGCCGGCTCGCCCCGCGCAACTGCCGGCGGACCTGCCGACGTTCGCCGGGCGCGATCCCGAACTCGACCGGATCGGCAGCCTGCTGCCCCGGGACGGCAGCCCCCCGTCGACCGTGGTGATCAGCGCGATCGGCGGCATGGGCGGGATCGGCAAGTCGACCCTGGCCGTGCACTGGGCCCACCGCGTCGCCGACCGGTTCCCCGGCGGTCAGCTCTACGTCAATCTGCGCGGCTTCGACCCGACCGGCTCCGCGCTGACACCGGGCGAAGCGGTACGCGGCTTCCTCGACGCGCTCGGCGTACCGCCGATGCGGATACCCGCCGGCCTCGACGCCCAGGTCGCGCTGTACCGCAGCCTGCTGGCCCGCCGCAGGGTACTGATCCTGCTCGACAACGCCCGCGACACCGAACAGGTGCGCCCGCTGCTGCCCGGGTCCCCGGGCTGCCTGGTCATCGTCACCAGCCGCAACCGGCTCACGGGTCTGGTCGCCGGCGAGGGGGCGCACCCCCTGACGCTGGACCAGCTCTCCCCGGCCGAGGCGCACGACTTGCTGGCCCGGCGCCTCGGCGGCGACCGGCTGGCCGCGGAACCCCGGGCCGCGGACGAGATCGTCGCGCGCTGCGGCCGCCTGCCGCTGGCCCTCGCCATCGTCGCCGCGCACGCCTGCGCCCACCCCGGGTTCCCGCTCAGCGCCATCGCCGATGAGGTGAACGAAAGCCACGGCAGTCTGGACGCCTTCACCGGCGGCGACGACATCACCACCGACGTACGGGCCGTCTTCTCCTGGTCCTACAAGGCGCTGTCCGCTCCGGCCGCGCGTCTCTTCCGGCTCCTGGGCCTGCACGCCGGGCCCGACATCTCCGCTCCGGCGGCGGCGGCCCTCGCCGGACTCACCCCGCGTGAGGCGCGGGGGCACCTCGCCGAACTGACCCGTGCCCACCTGCTCACCGAGCACTTCCCGGGGCGCTACACCCTGCACGACCTGCTCCGTGTGTACGCCGCCGAACGCGTAGGAGTGGAGGAGACCCCGCAGGAGCGGGACCTGGCGCTCCATCGGTTGCTGACCTGGTATCTGCACACCGCTGACGCGGCCTACCCGCACATCACCCCCCATCGCCGTCGCATTCCGCTGGAGCCGCGGCCGGAGGACTGCCGCCCGCTGGAGTTCACCACGCACGAACGGGCACTGGACTGGTGCGAGACCGAACGGCCCAACCTGATCGTCGCCGTGCACCAGGCCGCCCGGGCCGGGCACACCGGTACCGCGTGGCGACTGCCCGCCGTCCTGTGGGGGTTCTTCTACCTCCGCAGCCATGTGCACGACTGGCTGGACACCGCACGGACGGGTCTGGCCGCCGCCCGCGGCGCCGGGGACCGGGAGGGGGAGGCCCAGGGCCTGTCCGACACGGCCGCCGCGCTGCGCAACGCCGGCCGGTTCGACGAGGCCGTCGAGCATCTGCACCAGGCGCTGGCACTGAGCCGGGAACTGGGGGACAGGGTGGCCCGGGCCTCGGTGATCGCCAATCTGGGCGACGCGTACCTGCACGCGGGCCGGCTCCGTGAAGCCGTCGAGTACGCCCGCCGTGGGCTGGCCCTCGACCGCATCGCGGGCAACGTCTGGGGCGAGGGCATCGCCCTGAGCAACCTGGGCGACGCCTACCAGCGGATGGGGCGTTACGACGAGGCCCTCGCCTGTCTGCAGCGGGCGCTGGTCGTCCTGCGGGCGGGCGGCAACCGCTGGGTCGAGGGCGTCACCCTCGACATCCTCGGCACGATCCACCACCGGCTCGGCCGCCACGGCGAGTCCGTCGGCCACTACCGCCGGGCGCTCGAGACCCACCGGGACATCGGCAACCGGTGGGGCGAGGGCCACACGCTGGGCCACCTCGGGGACGTCCACCTCGACGGCGGAGAGCCGGAGGCGGCCCGGGCGAGCTGGCGGCACGCCCTCGCGATCTTCGCGGAGTTCGGCCACCCGGACGCCGAGCAGGTCCGCGAGCGGCTCGACCGCCTGCCGGACGGCCCGGCGGACGCGCGCGTCCGGGAGGCCGCGCCGAGACGGACCGCCTGACATGGCTCTCCTTCGTGGGGGATGCCTGCCGGCGGTGCGCCGGCAGGCATCCGCACAACGCGTGCGGGGGTGGGGACGGTTCAACGCCGGCGGGCCGACCTCACCGGCGGGCCGCCTTCACCGCGGGCGGTGCCTCAGCGCACCTCTCGGTAGACCCGCCCGCTCGCGTCGGGCACCGCCCCGTCGTACAGACCCGTCGGGCTGGTCTCCTTCGACAGCGCGAACCAGGCGTACCGCTCGACGAAGTCCAGCGTGCCCAGCATCTCGGTGGAGGACCGGACGAAGTCGGTCTGCTCCTGCTCGCTCGGGTAGCGCGGAGCGTCCCGGGAGAAGTCGGTCAGGGCGTACTCCGTGAGCCAGACCGGCTTCTTGTAGCGGTCGTGGACGGCCTGCAGATAGCCGCGCAGTTGGCCGGTCGCGCCGGGCCCGAAGTCGGAGCCGTACCAGTGCAGGGGGATGAAGTCGACCCGAAGGCCCCGCTGTTCGGCCCCGGTCATGAACCGGTCCAGCCAGCCGCCCGGCACGTCCGCGCCGGAGGCGACCGCGGGCGCGCCCAGCCGCAGGCCGGTGGACTCCAGGCGGGGCCACAGGTCGAGGGCCTGCTCGGGTGACATGCCGGCCTGGCCCGGATGGTCCGGCTCGTTGAAGCCCAGGAGCGCCTTCCCCTCGCGGGCGGCCTGCCCCAGTTCGGCGTCGGTGACCGAGCCCGGACCCCAGATCATCGGGACGAACTCGGCGCCGGTGGTGCCGGTGACACCGCCCGGGGAGGAGGCCCAGTTGTAGTACCAGGACGAACCGGAGTCGGCCAGGGCATCGGAGGCGCCCGGGACGGAGTTCAGGCCGACGCCCTTGCGGGAGGCCGCCGGGGTGCCGCCGCCGCTGCCGGGCCGCTCGGTGACGGCGGGGCCGGGATCGGGTGCGCCGGTGCCGTCGCCGGTGCCGTGGAAGGTGACGGTCAAGCCCGTGCACTTCCGGCACTGGTACACGACCTGGTTGCCCTGTTCGGTGTCGTGCTTGGACCAGCCGTACGCCGTCGGGCACCGCGCGGAGAGCGCGTCACTGTAGGGCGTCCTCGCGTCCCGGTTCGGGTTGACGCACACCAGGGGCCGGCCGGTGTCCTCGTCCCGGACCAGGTTGGCCGCCGGACAGGAGGTGAGCAGATCCGTGGCACATCCGGCCGGCGCGCACTCACCCGACTTGGGCGGTGGCACGCCGTCCGGCGTGATGGTGACCGGCGCCGCGACGGCGTTCACGTAACTGACGTTGTACCAGGGTGCCGCGCCGTCCTTCGGGTCGAAGTTGAACTCGGCCAGGCCGGTGGGTTGTTCACCGGTCGAGCACCGGTCGGCGTAGGGGCCGCAGTCGCCGACGGCGCAGTGGAAGGTGCTTCCCTCTTCGCCGGTGCAGCCCTCGCGGGCGAAGAACTTGCCGCGCCAGTGCCCGGCGCCGGAGTGCTCGGGGATCGTGACAGTGGCCGATGCGCCCGGTTCCAGCGTGGGCAGCCCGGTGAGCGCGGCCGAACCGTCGGCGTTGACCGTGCTGCCGATCCAGATGCGGTGGTCCGTCGTGTTGCGGAAGGTGACGGTGTGCTCGGGGGAGCCGACGCCGGCGGCCGGTGTCCCCGCGATGCTCATGCCGTCCGAGCGCTGGCTCTGGATCAGCAGCGCGGTGCCGGTGACACCGGCCACGACCAGCAGCAGTGCGAGCAGGAACGCGGCGTGGTGGCGCAGGAGCGGCCTACGCATGGACCTCGCCTCCCGCCGGGTCGACGTACGTCATGTCCGTCCTCTCTTCGGGGGGGGTGGGGTGGGTCGGTGAACGGGCGACGGACGCTCCCCTGGACAGGAAGCGACAACGGGCGGGCCGGGGCGGTGGTTCAACCGGCCGGGCGGGACGGCACGGCGGCCGCCTCCCCGTGGAGGCGGCCGCCTGCGCGGGGCCGGCGCGCACCGGTACGGCTGTGCGGTTCGCTAGCGGCCGTGGCCGGCCGGCTTCTTGCCCTGGGCCTTGCTGGACAGCTGCGTCTGCGCCGGCTGCTGACTGCTGACGCGCCCGCTGGAGGTGCCGGCCGGACTGAAGTTCCCGGCCGGGGTGTTGTTGGCCGGGGTCGTGTTGGCCGGCGCCGTCAGGGACGAGCTGGAGGACGGCGGCGCCGGGGCGGGGGTGAACCCGGGCGGGTACTGCCCCGGCTGGTTGCCGAGCACCGGGTTGTGGTGCATCCCGTACATCTCGTAGCCGGGGTCGTCCGCGACCCGTCCCGGGTCGGTGTGGGCGTGGTGCATGATGTCGGTCATCGTGGCCCCTCCGGCCACCCACGAACCCGCTCCGCCGACCATCTTGGTGGTCGACGACTCCTGGTCGGCCACGGCGGCGTAGGTGTTCAGCGCCGTGGACGCCAGCCGGCCGAGGCTCGCACCGACCTGGACCGGGTCCACGTGGCCACCCGCCCGCGCCTGCTGGGCCTGGCCGTAGAGCTCGTAGCCGGCCACCCCGGCCTGTGCCGCGATACCGACGCCGTTCACGATCGTGGCGGCCCGGCCGGACGTGAACGACGAGGCGCCCTGGATGATCGTCGGCGTGACGTCGACCAGTGCCTTCACGATGCGGGACTTGTTCTCCGCGACCCACGCGGCGGCGCTCCTGCTCCACCGCGCGACCTGCTGACCCTTCGGCTGGGCCGTGTTGACCGCGTAGAACTGCCGGGCGGTCTGGTCGTACACGCCGGTGCCCGCGTTGGCGAACAGCGCAGGCGCGTCGTCCGGGACCGCAGCGCTGGAGACCCGGGCCCGCGCCCGCCTTCCGTCGTCGGAGATCCTGACGGACGAGTAGGAACTGGCGTTGGAATTGGCGCTGTCGTCCGAGTGTTGGGATCCTGCCATGTCACCCTTCCTTCCGGGAGGTGAGCGCCCCCTGGGGAGCCTGTGACGGTGCCGGGTCCGGCACCGCCGACCGGATGGCTGTACCGATCGGGAACCACAACGCGGCCGCGGGGGTGGACGGTTCATCCCCTGCGCCCCGCACCCGCCCCGCCGGGCCCGGGCGTCCGCCCGGCGGCTCGCTCACGACCACGGGGACGGCGGCTCAGGAGGCGGGGGCGGTCCGAAGGGGTCCGTCGTCTCGACGGTGGGTGCCGCCTTCGGGCGGTGCGTGCCGGGCTTGCAGCCCGCGAACGGGCCCTGCGGGTCCCGCAGGGTGCCCATGACCGACGACAGGTGGTCGCGGTGCCAGACGGCCGGCCCGGTCATGTCGGAGCCGGGCCCGGTGAGATCGCCCCAGGCGAGCCACAGACCGTGCAACTGGGCGACCGCCTCGGGGTGTTCCCACCAGACGGAGCACCAAGGGGACTGGGAGGTGACCTCCCTGCCGTAGATGGGCAGCAGCACGTGGTGCGTCCACAGGGTCAGCTGGCGCAGCGTCTGCGCGTACGCGGGTCCGTCGAGGTAGAGGATGAAGCGTGGCGGGGTGGGCGGCTCCCCGCCGGGCGCGGGGGAGGACGTGTCGGCCTGGCCCCCGGAGACCGAGGGGGATGCCTGAGCGGTGGACATGGCAATCTCCTGCTGATGCGTGGGGTGGAGTGGCGTGGTGGCTGGGGACCGGGGCTCAAGGGACGTCATGTGTCCGGTGAGCCGGGTGCGGGAGGTCAGGCGTCGGGCCGCACCACCCCGAGGATCTCCATCGACCCGGCCGGCGCCACGGTCACGTGCCGCCCCGGGCGGGGAGCGTGGATCATCCGGCCGTCGCCGATGTAGAGGGCGACGTGGCTCGCGTCGGCGTTGTAGATGATCAGGTCACCGGGACGCATCCTCGTCACCGGGACGCGGGGCAGCAGGCGCCACTGCTCCTGCGAGGTGCGCGGTATCGGCACGCCCGCCTTCAGCCACGCCTGCGAGGTGAGGCCGGAGCAGTCGTAGGCGCCGGGCCCCTCGGCGCCCCAGACGTACGGTTTGCCGAGTTCGCGCCGGGCGAAGGCGACGGCCTCGCGGCCTGCGCTGCTGCCCTCGGTGCCGGGCCCGGTGCCGTCGAGGACACCCGTGCGCACCCACTCCGCCTGCGCCTCACCGGCGGCCCTCCGCTCCAGCGCGGCCAGCTCCCGGCGCTGCTCGTCCGCCAGCCGCGACTCCACCTTCCGTGCCTCGCCGATGCGCGACTGGATCGTCCTGCGGTGGGAGCCGAGGGAGCCGCGGTTCCTCCGCAGCTGCCTCAGCTCCTCGGCCGCCGCCTCACCGCGGGTGCGAAGTTGCTTCTCCGTCGTGCTCAGGGCGCTGGCCGTCCGCCGGGTGGCCAGCTGCGCCTGACGGGCCAGGGACGCGTTCTCCAGCGCGCGTTCCGGATCGCGGGCCAGGGCGAACTGCACCTCGGCCGGGACACCGCCCCCGCGGTACTGGGAGCGGGCGGCCGCCCCGGCCAGTCCGGTCAGACGGCTCAGTCTCCGCTCGGCCGCGGCCACTTGGGCCCGGAGCGTGCCGAGGCGCTTCTCCTGCCGGGTGATCCTGCCGTCCAGCGCGTTGTACCTCTCCGTGGCGACCTCGGCCCGGTGGTAGAGGCGGTCGAGTTCGGCGCGCACCTCGGGGAGGGTCTGCGGTTCGGCGCCGGCGGGCGGGTGGAGCGTCGCCGTCAGGGCCAGGGCCAGCGTGACGACGGCCGCCGTCCGGCGGCCGTGCGCGCCCGGGTTCTGTGTCATGCGGTTCGTGGCTCCTTCGTGGTCACGTGGGCACCCGCACAACGGACCCGTCCCCCGCAGAGGTTCAAGGGCGGGGTGAACCGGGAGGCCCCCGTGGGCCGTTGTGCCCGCAGGGCGCCGGTGAAGGGGTTGATGTGAACGAACAGGTGGTGCTGCTCGCGCTGTGCACGGGGCTCGGCTTCGGCTTCCTGCTGGCCGCGGTCCGGGCGCTGGCGACGGCCGCCTCCCTGTGGGCGCGCGGCCGGCGGGTGACGGGACGGGTGACGGCACGCGCGGCGCCGGACCGCCGGCGCGGCGGGCTCGTGGTGTTCTCCGACCACCTGGGCAGGGATTTCGTCCTCGATCCCGGGCCGCTCGGGCCGTTCCGCGGACTGCCGCCGGTCGGCGGCAGCGTGCTGGTCGTCCATGCGCGCGAGTGCCCCGCCCGGGCCGGACTGTGGACGACCCGGTATCTGCTCGCGCCGTCGTTCGGGTGGTTCCTGTCCGCCACCGCGGCGTTCGGCACCGCGGTCGTGACGGCGGGGTGAGCCCGCCCCGCGCCCGACGGATCGGCGAACTCGATGTGCTGCGCGGGTTCGCCCTGTTCGGCATCCTGGTGGTCAACGCCCTGCTGATGGCGGGCCCGTACACGGTCTTCGGCGGCCGTCCCGGGGCGCCGGGGTCGGACCGCATCGCCGCGTGGGCGGTGACCGCCCTGGTCACGGCCAAGTTCTACGTCCTGTTCTCCTTCCTCTTCGGCTACAGCTTCGCTCTCCAGGCTCGCTCCGCGCGCCGGGCCTGTGCCGCTTTCGCCCCGCGCCATCTGCGGCGCGCGGCGGGCCTGTTCGTCCTGGGCGCGGCCCACGCGGTCCTGCTGTACCCCGGGGACATCCTGACGACGTACGCCGTCCTCGCGCTGGTGCTGTACGGGCTGAGCGGGCTCGGTGTCCGGGCACTGCTGCGGGTGGCGGCCGCCCTGCTGCTGCTCCTGGCGGCGCTGCTGCTCGGGTACGGGCTGCTGACCGTCGCCCTCACCGAACCGGTCAGCTCCACCTCGTACACGCCCCGTGACATCGCGCGGGCCGCCGCCTACCGGGATGACGCCGCCTCGGTGCCGGGCAGGCATCTGCGTGAACTGCCGGCCGCGCTCGGCACCGATCTGCTGTACGCGCCCGCCATGCTGGCCGCGTTCCTGGGCGGGCTGGCCGCGGCGAAGTCCCGGCTGGCCGAGCGACGAGGACAGGACCGCGCGTGGCTGCGCCGGACCGCCCTGCGCCTGCTGCCGCCCGGTCTCGGCGGTGGTGCGGTCGCCGCCTGCTGCGCGAACGGGCCGCTGGACGGCCGCTGGTTCCTCGTCGGGCAGGCGGCCACCGTCCTGACCGCCCCGGCGCTCACCACGTCGTACGCCTGCGGTCTGCTCTTGCTGCTCACGGGCCGGGCCGGGACCCGTCTGCAGGCGGCGGCCGGTGTGCTCGCCGCCGCCGGGCGCATGGCGCTCACCCACTACCTCACCCAGTCACTCGTCCTCGCCTGGGTCTTCTCCGGGTACGGGCTGGGGCTGTACGACCGGGCCGGCACGGTCGCCGTCCTGGCCGGCTGCGTCCTGCTGTACGCCGCCCAGCTCACGCTCGGCGCACGGCTGTCGGCGCGGACGCGGTACGGGCCGGTGGAGTGGGTGCTGCGCGCCGTGACGCTCGGCCGGCGCCCCGCAGGCACGTGGCGGACGGTCACGAAGCCCGCTTGGACAGCGGCACCCCCCGCGTCCCGGGCGGACCCGCGACGGAGTGCGGACCCGGGGGAAGACGGCGTGCGGCCCGCTCCGTGATGGCCGCCGTCTCCGCCTTCGCCGCCGCCGAGATGTCCGCCGCGCCGGGCTCCTTGTACCAAGGGCGCAGCCGGATCAGGGCGGGCTTGACGCCCGTGGCCAGCAGCAGGGCCGTGCCCTTGGGCAGGGCACGGATGCGGTCCGGCGGCAGCACGGCCTCCTGACGGTAGGAGTACGACCGGGACGTGCCCTCCTTGCCGCGTGAGACGGTGGGGGTGCGGACGTCGTGCTGGCCGACGAGCGTGGAGATCTTCTGCACGAAGTCGGCGTCGTCCAGACCCGCGCCGAGGAGTTTGACCGTCGCCGCGCTCCACAGCGCGTCCATGCCGACCTCGCCCCAGACCCGGGCGCCCTGGCGGTAACTCTGCAGCAGCGTGACGACGTTGATGCCCCGGGAGCCGAAGTGCGAGTACAGGTCGGGCAGATCGGAGATACGGCAGACGTTGGCGGCCTCGTCGAGGACCGCGGTCAGCGGCGGATCCAGCCGGCCGCCCATGCGCTCGGCGGCGACGACACCGGCCCGCATCGTCGCGTCGGCGAGCCCGGCGATGACGCCGGCCGCGGAACCGCCGCCGTCCTTGGAGAGCAGGTAGAGCGTGTCCCGGCCCAGGACATGCCGGTCGGGGCGGAACTCCGGGAGCCGCGGGTCGGGCGTGACCCAGGCGAGGATCTCCGGGTCGAGCAGGCAGGACACCGTCTGGCGGGCGGTCTCGTAGATGCCGTCCCGGGTCTCGACCGCACCGCGGACGGTGCCCTGCAACTGCTCGGCCATCGCCACGAGCCCGGCGTCGCGCAGCAGGTCGACCGGCGTGCGGTCGGCGGGGTCGGCGAGCCAGCCGAGCAGTTCGGGCAGGGGGGTCCCGCTGCGGGCCGCCGCCAGGAAGAGAGCCGTGAGGGTGTTCTGGGCGGCCGAGATCCAGAAGTCCTTCTTCGCCGTGTCGTCGTTGACGGACGCCACGAAGTGACCGGCCATGCGGCGGGAACCCTCGATGGTGTGGCACTCGCCGAGCAGGTCCCACCACAGGGCGCGCGGCGTGTGGGCGATGCCCTGCGGGTCGAACGTCCAGACCCTGCCCGCCTTCTCGCGTTCGGCGCGGGTGACGGCGTACACGTCCGACTTGTTGGACGTGAGCAGGACCGCGCCCTGCGCACGCAGCACCCGGGGGACCGCGATGCCGGTGGACTTGCCGGCCCGCGGCGCCATCAGGTCGAGCTCCACGTCCTCGTGACTGCTGCGCAACTCCGGCCCCGTAGGCATGAGGTCGCCCAGGAGGTTGCCGGTCTCGTCCGGGTGGAGCCGGTCGCGGCCCTCCAGAGTGGGGCGCAGTTCGCGGGCGCGGGCCTCGATGCCCTTGGGGCACATCGCGGCGAGTTCGCGCCGCCCGGCCAGGCCCCTGGTGCGGCCGGCCCTGCCCAGCAGGAAACGCAGCAGCAGGGCGACCGGCAGGGCGACGAGCGCGAGCAGACCGAGCATGCCGCCGTAGAGTGCCGCGGCCGGTGTCCCGGGCCACAGGCCGCCGGGCCCGCCGGTGGCCAGCCGCGCCACGGTGGACAGGGCGAACGGCGGGCCGTGCCAGCCGTTGCCGGTCAGCCCCGACCCGAGGGTCCCGCCGGACCAGACGACGGCGAACATGACCAGACCGGTCCCGGCCAGCGCCACGATCGCCCACGGCAGTTGCTCGTGCGCGCTGCCGGTGCCCGGAGCCCTCACGCGGTCCACCTCCCCGTGCCGCCCCCGGGTGCCGGGCCCTCGGGCGTGCCGGGCGGCGCGTACGCCCCCTCCCGGGCGGCCCGGGCCACCTGCGCGGCGGTGTGGGCGAGTTCCTGCTCGACGGCCCGCTCGACGGTCCTCTCGTTCGGCGTCCACCGGGTGTTGGTGTCGTGCAGCCTGCGTTCGGCGTCGGTGATGGCGACCTTGATCGGAATGCCCGGTCGCCCGCCGACCTTGATGAGGAAGCGACCCCGGCCGGGCGGCTCCTCGTGCTCCCCCGAGACCCCCCAGCCGGGCGGGGAGGACCACGACGACACCAGCTCGATCTCGCGCCGGGACAGCCCCACCACCTTGCCGAGGTCCTCCATCTCCGCCTTCGGCAGCCCGGCGCACACCACCATCCCGGCCCGCTCCACGAACCCCCGGGCCTTGGCCCGGTCGGCGTCGGTGCCGAGGGCCTCGGCGTCCTTCAGCGTGTGAGTGATCTTGGCGTCCCCCAGGCCGAGGGAGCGGTTCAACCGCGTCAGCGCGTCGATGCGGTCGACGATGCCGGAGGCGGCACGCAGCGGGCGCCACAACTCGTCGAGCACCGTGAAGAACCAGCGCCGCGGCTCGAGACCGGCGTCGGCGAGCGCGTGCGAGGCGGCCACCGTGCCCAGCCCGTCGGACCAGGCGGCGAGCATCGCGGCGGCGGTCAGCTGGGTGTCGGCCTCCCCGATGCCGGAGATGTCGATGCACACCGCCGGTGCGGCCGGGTCGATGCGCGTGGAGGTCTCGGAGGCGAACGTGTCGCCCAGCGGACCGTCGAGGATGCCCAGCAGGGAGCGGTGCAGCGGGTCGACGGCGTCCCGGTAGCGGGCGTCGTCCCCCCGGTCGAGGGTGACGGCGCGCACCCGGTCGGGGCCCTCGGTGAGCACCCTGAGCACGTCCGGCAGCAGCACCGTACGGCCCGGCGGGGTACGTTCGCGCAAGTGGTGCAGGACGGCGGAGAGCACGGACTGCTCGTGGTCGTCCATCGGCCGGCCGCGCACGATGGTGATCAGCGCGGCCACCATGTTCAGCACCCGGCCGTGCGTCTCGGCCTTCAGCACCTCGCCCGCCTCGCCGCCGATCCGGGCCGCCGCCGCGCCCATGGCGCCCGGGTCGAGGACGTTGATGCCGCCCCGGCCGCGGCCGATGGAGATCACCTGGCCGCCCAGGGCGCGGACCGTGTCGGCGTAGTCGGGCTTGAGGTCACCGAGGACCAGTGGGACGACGCCGGTCGCGGAGAGACCGATCAGCATGCGGTTGACGAGCGTGGACTTGCCCAGGCCCGGCATGCCGAGCATGAACAGCGAGGGGTTGGAGATGTAGCGGGCCCGGGTGAACCAGTTCAACGGGTCGCCGCAGACCGTGGCCCCGGTGAACAGATGCTGTCCCAGCGGTACGCCCGTCATGGGTGAGCCGGAACCGGCGGCGAACGGCCACATGCCGCACGCCTGCACGGTGGTGGCCCGCCACATGGTCGGCGGGTCCAGATAGCCGACCCGCCCGCCGCCGGGCCCGTACCAGCCACGCGGCGGCACGAAGAGCTCGCGCGCCCGGGAACCCCCGCTCGCACGCCGTTTTCTCCTGCCCGTGCGGCCCCCGCTCCGCCCGCTGCCGTCCTCGCCCCGCCCGGGCTCGGCCGGCCGGTCGGCACCCGCTCCGGCGCGCAGCGCGCCCAGTTCCTCGCGCGCCCGCAACTCGGCCAGCTTGTCGGCCTGTTCGGCCCGCTTCTCCTCGCGGCGGCTCACAGCGCCTCCTGCAGTTCGTGGGGGATCAGGGTCTGCTCCCACGGGAGGATCCCGGCGGGCAGCGTGCAGCTGAACGCCGCCGCCTGCATCCGGTCCGCGGGCCGCATCAGCACCCGGGAGGCGGCCGTCAGGTTGCGCACGGTGACGCTCGCGTCGGCGAGCTGCTCCATGGTGTCGACGGTGACCGTCAGCATGAGCGAGAACTCCACGAGCCCCGCGCCCGACGCCTCCTCGGCCGCGGTCTGCTCCGCCGCCCGCATCTCCGAGGCCGCGCGGGCCTGCACCATGCCCCGGCCCGACGTCGCCATGAACTGGGCGCTGCGCCGGTCCGCCTCGACGATCCGGGCCGAGGTGGCCGGGTCGATCGGCCGGTACACGAGAGCGACCCGCTTGCGCCGGGTGCCGGGCGCCGCCTCCAGCATGCCGCGGAGCACCGAGGACCGGACCGTGCCACGCGGCGCCAGCGTCATCAGCCAGGTCCGGGAGACCCCCGAGTCGTGCTGATAACTGCCCACGGTCTCGACGGCGGCCGCGGGCCCGGCGTCCTCCCACTCCAGGCCCGTGCCGCCGTGCCGGGCCCGGGCATCGAGGACGTCGGCGGCGACCGCCGGGTCGTAGGCCACCCGTACGACCTCCGCGATCCGTTCCGCCGACAGCGGGGAGGCCGCTCCGCCGCCGGCCGCCACCAGACCGCTGAGCAGGCCGGGGATGCGGATGGCGAGGTCGGTGATCACGTCCTCCTTCTTCCGCCGCTGGTTGGCGGGCACGCCGTAGGTGAGGCTGACGTACGTGTGCATCTCGGAGGACGCGGTGGGATACCGCTCGACGACCTCCTCCATCACGGCCCGGGCCGCCGCCGGCGCGTTCGCCCGGATACGCGGCAGTACCTCGTGGGCGAGGCGGGTGCCGGGGTCGGGGGCGGTCTCCACGATCACCGACGCACCGCGCAGGCCGGGTTCGTGGGACAGCCGGGCCAGCCACTCGCCCCACAGCGCGACCCAGACGTCCACCTGGTCGGGGTCGACGAGCGCACCGCCGTCGGGGTCGCAGCCGAGCACGATCGTGTAGAGGTCGCGGCTCGGGTGGTGCAGCACGCCGAAGGGGCGGTCGTAAGCGTCCCGGCCCTCGGTCGCGGTCACCTTGTTGAGCAGCCCCGGCGGACGGAACCGGCCGCCGGGCCGGGCGGAGAGCGGCCCGGAGACGTACAGGTGCGCCCCCTTGGCCTTGCGCCGCCGCCAGCCGACGCGCAGGGCCATCAGCTGGTAGACGTTGCGGCCGTCCTGGGTGCGGATGGTGAGCGGGACCAGGAGCACCGCGATGGGGGTGAACACCACCATCGCCGCGTACAGCGAGATCAGTGAGGCGAGCAGCGTGAGGACGAGCCCGCCGAAGACACCGAAGGTGCCGACGAGACCGAGCGGGCCGAGCCCGGGACGCCGGGGGCGGCGCCAGTTCCCGTAGGTCGGGTGGGTGACGGCTTCCGTGGACATGGGGTCCGTATCCCTTCGTGGGGTGCACCGGAGTGGTGGGTGACGGGCCGGGGCACGGGCGGAACGGCTGAGGCGGGAGGGGACCGCCGGGCTCCGCGGGGGGACCGGGAGCCCGGCGGCCGTTCGGGGTGCGACGGGGGAACGGTCCGGCACGGCCGTCGGGCCGTCCGGGCCGCAGGGGTCAGGTGTTGTGCCCCTTGTCCGGGTCGGCGCCCTCCAGCGAGCCGGAGGCGGTACGGCCGGCGATCTGCGCCGCCGTCACCGCCGCCCCGACGGCGACACCGACCGGACCGCCCGCCGCCGCGGCGGCCCGGCTCGCGCCCGCTGCCGCCCTGCCTCCGCCGGCACCGCCGCCGGCCCCGGCGGCCGAGGCGCCCGGGCGCGCCGCGCCGCCGGGACCGGGCGCGCCCGGCGCACCGGAGGCTCCGGAGGAGCCCCGCGAACCGCCCGTGCCGCCCGAACCGGACGACCCCGACGCGCCGCGCGGACCACTCTGCCCGCCGCTGCCGCCGCCGAGCGAACGCGCTCCGGACGCCAGGGACCCGCCGACCGTGGACATGGCCCCGGACATCGCGGACGCCCCGCCGAGTGCGGCGGTGGCGGGCACGACGAGCTTCAGCAGGGCGGGCAGGGCGACGGCGGACAGCAGCATCACGCCGATACCGGCGATGCGTTCGTTGATGTCGCTGCCGCCGTCCCGACCCGAGCTGATCATGGCCGAACCCGCGTACAGCACCAGCCCGGCCGCCGGTTTGTACAACAACCAGGCGATCATCCAGCCGAGGTGCTTGCGCCACCAGCCGCCGCCCCAGTCCGTCATCGAGGCGGCGGCGGCCAGCGGAAGCGTGCCCAGCAGCAGGATCATGACGCCGAGGCGGATGTAGAGCAGGATCGTGTGGATGATCCCGGCGATCAGCAGCAGGAAGGCGAGGACCAGCAGCAGGAAGGACTCGATGCCGTTGCCGTCGGAGCAGGCGCCCACGGCGCTCAGCTGCTTCTCCGCACCCGCGTTGAACAGATAGGTGGAGTAGTCGTCCGAGAGGGCTGCGGCGGCCGTGACCACGGTGGTGGCGGCACCGGAGACCAGGACGACCCGCACGATGCCCTTCAGCGCGGTCGTGCCGGCCGCCCCGCGCCGCTCGATCGCCATCCGGGCGGACGCGAACAGCAGGGAGCCGACCGCCAGGTACACCACGATCCATTGGGTCTGGCTGTTGATGTCCTGGGCGGTGGTGGTCCCCGAGAGGGTCGGGATGCCGGTGGTCAGCGCCCCGAACACCGCGATGGCGCCCGCGAGTACGGCATTGGCCACGCCTTCGACGATGGTTCCGATGGGATCACCGAGGAAGCTGAAGAATCCGACCGCGATGTCGACGATGGGATTACCGGTCGGGCACGCCACGTCAAACCCTCCACAGGAGATGGCCGTTGGTCCCCTGAACCGCCTTCACCGGGGTGTGCAGGGCGCCGTTGCCGGACGGCTGGACCTTCCAGTCCCCGCCGCTCCAGCGCAGGGCGACGGAGGTCGTGGCGTAGCCCTGACCGGTCTTGAGCAGCAGCTCCACCGTCGCCGCCGCGCCGGAGTACGCGGGCACCGCGAATCCGGCGTAGGAGGCGGCGGACGAGCCGCCGGACCCGGCGCCCGGGCGGGAGCCGGCCTCCCGCGTGCTGCCCGGGGCGTCGTCCCGGACGGTGGACCGCTTGAAGACGAACAGGTCCCGTCCCGGTCCGGCCACCACCTGCTCCTGCGCGATCGTCCGCCAGTCGGGTCCGCTCATCTGCGAGGGAATGATGTGGGCGG
Source organism: Streptomyces sp. NPDC047880 (assembly GCF_040706515.1). Lineage (NCBI taxonomy): Bacteria > Bacillati > Actinomycetota > Actinomycetes > Kitasatosporales > Streptomycetaceae > Streptomyces > Streptomyces sp. NPDC047880. The sequence goes on from NZ_JBEZOK010000028.1 coordinate 30,361, forward strand.
CCAGTACGGCCCCGGTCGGCGTGTGCGCGAAGCACCACCACACGGGACCCTGGGTCAGGGTCGGGCCGGCCGACCCCGAGACGGGCACGCGTGTGACGCCGAGGGCGCGCCAGTCGACGTCGTCCGGCGGGGACGTGGGCATGACGTCGCCGTGGCCGTCGCCGGTGCGGCACCCGCCGGGGCGGCCGTCCTTCATGGCCGGGGAGCCGGACAGCGGCCCCTTCGGCGGCGGGGTGCTCGCGCCGTCGTCCGCGGTGCCCCCGCCCGCCGTCAGGGCGACGATCCCGCTCAGCAGGACGACGACGCCGAGGAAGGCCGCCGACACCTGCCAGCCGCGCTGCTTCCAGTACGGCTCCGACGGATCGGACCGGTACCGGCGTGGCTTTCGGTACTCCCTGCGCGTGAACATCTCGATCGTCCCGTCGTCCGTGCTCATTTGAAGACGAAGCCGACCAGCGGACCAGCCGTGGCGACCAGGACGCAGCCGCCGAGCACCATGCCGAGACGGCTCATGTGCTCGGAGCTCTCACCGCGCTTGAGCGAGATGGCCATCATCGTGCCGGTGATCAGGACCCCGGCCACGCCGGCGGCGGTGCCCGCCCAGGCGGCTATCCCGAGCACGGTGTTGACCTTGCTGGTGAGTGCGCCGGGGGCGTTGCTCTTCGGCTGGGGCACACCGGCGGCGAGCAGGTTGGTGGTTTCGAGGAGCAGGGACATGGGATCTCCGGGTGGTCGGCGCCGCGCGTGGGCGGCGGGCGCGGGGGGAGCGGGTGCGGTGGGTGGTGCGGAAGAGGTGCCCGGCCCTCAGCGGAGGGACAGATCACCGAAGAACGCGACGATCGGACCGGCCGTCGTGGCGAGCAGGCAGGCCAGGGTGACGAAGAAGAAGCCACGGAAGTACGTGCCGCCCTCGCCCGGTTCGCCGCGCCGCAGCTGGATCGCCATCTGCATGCCGACGATGAGCAGGCCGGCGACCCCCGCGGCCGAGGCGCACCAGGCGAGGACACCGAGGATGGCGCCCGCGTCGGGAGTCGGGGTGTAGGCGGCGAGCCGCCCGCCGAAGGGCAGGGCGAGGCTCGCGAGGGAGGAGGTCATGCTTGGGTTCCTTCACCGTCGGCGCCCACCAGGTCGGCGAGCACGCTGAGTTGCCGGGGCAGGCGCGCGGGCTGACCGCCCATCCGCCAGGCCGGGATCCACGGCACGCGCTGCACGCGGGCGACCGAGCGGACGACCCGGATGCGGCGCAGCAGGCCGAGCGGGAGCCGTCCGGGGGCGTCGGCGACGAGGACGACACCGAGCAGGTCGATCCCCTGCGGGGCCTTGCCGTCCCGCAGCGCGCCCAACGCCCGTGACACCGCGCGCAGTCCGCGCGCGCTCGTCCGGCCGACCAGCATGATCCGGCGCGGCTCGCCCCGCGCGGGCTCCGGCCAGCGCGCGCCCACGTCGACCCCGCCGAGCGCTTCGGCGAGTGAGGTGGCGCCGGCCCCGCCGTGGGCCTTGACCCACCCGATCTCCTCCCGCGACCTCCCGCGCCCCGGGGCACGCCGCACCGGCTCGCCCCAGGGGGCCTCGCCGCCACCGGGGGCCGCGGGGGAGGTCCGCGGGGCGGGGACGGCGGAGCCCCCGAGGGCGGCCCGCCTCGGCCCCCTGACGGGTCCCGGTGAGGGGCCGGGGCCTGACGCGGGACCCGGGCGGGGCGCCCGCGCGGCGTTCGGAGCCGTCGTGGCGGCACGCCCCGTCGCGGGGGCCGGGCCCTGCCCCGCGCTGGGCGGGGCGCTCGTGCGGGAGGTGCCGCCACCGGGGGCCGCGCTGGGCGGGGCGCTCGTGCGGGAGGTGCCGCCCCCCGGGGCCGCCGGCCGTCCGGGCTTCGGTCCCCGGACCCATGACTGCGGGTTCGACGGCGTTGTCTCAGGAGTGCTCATGTGCGGTCAGCCCTCCTTCTCCGCTCGCGCTTCGGCTGTGCTGGATCATCTGATGTCCACGGGTTTGAACTGAATTGCCCCCGGGCCCGTTTCGATCTCCCGAGCCCGTCGACAGCACAACGGGCCGTCCAGCCGTCGCGGTTCAAGGCAAGAGGAAGAAGGCGGGCCCCATGAGCGCGGGCACGGGAGAAAGCGGGGAGGGCGGGACCTCCACCGCCGTCCGGAACACCATCGCCGCCGGCACCGGCTGCGGCTGCCTGCTGTCGCCGCTCGCGCTGCTCGGCACCCTGGTCGTGATCGTCATCATCGGCGGCTTCGGGGTCCTGCTGGCGCCGCTGATCGCGCTGATCCTGCTGTTCTCGGGCGGCGGAGACGGTTCCGCCGGTGCGGACGACGCGGACGAGGTGATCGCCGTCTTCAACGGCGACGGCGGCGGCGAGCTGGACACCTCGACGGTGCCGGAGGATCTGGTGGACCCGATCGAGGGGGCCGGTGATCTGTGCGGCGGGATCGGCCCGGTCGTCATCGCCTCGCAGATCGAGCGGGAGTCCGGCTTCAACAGGGAACTGGTCGGCGAGAACGGCGAGGAGGGCATCTCCCAACTGCCGCCCGCGGTCTTCGAGAAGTACGGCGAGGACGACGACGACAACGACGAGACCTCGGCGTTCGACGCCGAGGACTCGATCATGGCCCAGGGCCGTCATCTGTGCGATCTGGCCGGCCAGGCCCAGCGGATGATCGACGCGAACGAGGCCACGGGCAGCGTCCTGGACCTCGCGCTGGCCGGCTACCACGTGGGGATGGACGCCGTGCGCGCGGCCAAGGGGGTGCCGCGGACGAACGAGGCGCAGGGTTACGTCCTCGCCGTCCGGGCCCAGTTCGCCAAGTACGCGGGTGTGGCCGCCCCGCCTCCCGGCGCCACACCCGGAGTCACCCCGGGCGTCACTCCCGGCGTCACACCGGGAACGGACCCGGATCCCACGGCTTCCCCTTCCGCGTCCGCCGCTTCCGGCGTCTGAGCATCAGGAGGACTCGCAGTCATGACCCGCTTCGCGGTACGCATCCCGGGTGAGGGACTCGCCGAGATCAACGGCGAGCCCCTGGTCGTCGAGGAGGGTGGGTCCGTGCACGAGGCCGTGCTGGACCACCTGCAACGTCACGCGCAGGAGCGCGCCGCCGCGGTCGAGGCCACGGTGAACGACGGCCTCTCGGAGGCCCACTTCGTGCTTCGGGTGGCACCCGACGGCTCCAGCCGCCTCCTCGATGCGACGGAGCGGACGCAGGCGGTGGACCACGACCCCCCACCGCCACGGCCGGCCGCGGCGCCCGCACCTGCTCCCGCTCGCGTCTCGGCCGTCGCCGCGGCGGTCGCCCGGGCCAGGGCCGCAGCGACGGCACTCCCCGCGACTGACCCGCCCGCCCCGCCTCCGCAGCAGTCCCGCCCCCTTCCGCCGGAACTCGCGGACCGGGTCGCGCACATCAACGCGCTGACGGCCACGGGCCGGGTCGAGGAGGCGTCCGCCGAGGTGACCGTCCTGCGCGAGGCGCTGACGCGGTCGGCGGGCACGGAGCACCCGGACGCGCTGGAGGCACGGGCCATGGAGGCGTACCTGGCGCATCTGCGCGGAGACCACAGGGAGGCGACCGTCCTGGCCCTGTCGGTGGCCCGCATCCTGTGCGGCGCCGGTGACCCCGGGGCCCCGGCGGCGATCGCACGGGCGGCGGCCGCCTGGCAGCGCCTGGAGGACGGCAGGGCGGCGGTCGTCCACGGCAGCGAACTGCTGCACATGTGGGACCGGTTGAGCGCCGCCGGCCGCCTCACGCCGGCGGACGAACGACTGGCCCGCCGGGTGCGCGCCCAGGTGGAGTCGCTGTCGGCCTGGGTGTGACCGGACAGGCGATGTACGGGCCGTGGACCGCGCGTCAAACGAGCGTGGAACGCCCCTGACCACACTCCGTTCCACCGGAGGCCCCGGTTCCGGCCGACTTGGCCGGGCGGGCCGCCCCAAGGAGCAGGAGCAGACCATGAACGTGACGGTGATCGGGTCCGCGAGCGCGGTGTCGCCCGAGGAACGGGCGCTGAGGGACCTCTATCTGGAGCACGGCCCGGCCCTCTACGCCTACGTGCTGCGCATGCTGGGCGGGGACACCCACCGCACGGAGGACGTCCTCCAGGAGACGCTGCTGCGCTGCTGGAACAAGCAGACGCTCGCCGACGGCGAGGGCATGGCCGTACGCCCCTGGATGTTCCGCATCGCCCGCAACATCGTGATCGACGCACACCGGACGAAGATGGCCCGCCCGCAGGAGATAGGCGGCGCCGACTGGCTGACCGAACTGGGCAGCGACGCCGACGACATCGAACGCATGCTGTCGTCCATCGTGCTGCACGACGCCCTGCGGGCCCTGACCCCGGCACACCGCGAGGCGCTGGAGGCGACCTTCTTCGCCGACCGCACCACGCACCAGGCGGCCGACGCGCTGGGCGTCCCCCAGGGCACGGTGAAGTCCCGCGTCTACTACGCCCTGCGCAGCCTCAGAGCGGCCCTGGAGGAACGCGGTGTGCGCTGACCGGCCGCGCCGCGGGGCCGCCCGCAGGGGACCCGGCCCACGGCCCTACGAGAGGCCGAACAGCCCCGGGTCGGACGCCAGCTTCCTGAAGACCGCGGCGGGATCCGCGACCAGCCTGCGCTGCTCCAGGTCCAGGATCCCGCCGACCGCCGTGATCTCCGCGGCCACCGTGCCGTCGGCCTTCACGACGGTCTGCTCGATCCGGAACGTCTTGCCGCCGCTCCACTCGAAGGCGCAGGTCACCTCGATTTCGTCGCCCGCGAGCAGCTCGCGTTTGTAGCGGATGGTCGTCTCCAGGGCGACCGGGCCCACACCGCTGCCGACGAGGGCGGACTGGCTGATCCCGGCGGCGTGGAGCAGCGACCAGCGGGCGTGCTCCGCGTAGTTCAGGTAGACCGCCTGGTTGAGGTGTCCCTGACCGTCCGTCTCGTAGCCACGGACGGTCACAGGGACGGAAAACGGCTCGCTCACGGCTTTCCCTTCTCGCGCCGGATCTCTCGCACCGGACTCTCGTGCACTGCGCAACGATCCACCGATCTTGGCATGCCCATCACGTCCGGCGCGGCGAAGCCAGCAGATACCGGCTTCCGGTGCGCGGCTCGCGGTGCTCGCTCACCTGCCAGCCTGCCCCTTCCAGGGTGGCCGCGCAGGCCCGCAGCGCCTCCCCGTCCGGCTCGTGGACGGCGACCGCCTCCGGCTGCGGGGTCTCCCGTACGCGATAGCCCCCGCCCTGCTGCCCCGCCGGAGCGTGCCCGGCCGCCTCCAGGGCCAGCGCCGCCGCCCGCACCAGATGCGTACGCTCCCAGCCGCACGGCCGGCCCACGTCCCCGCCCGGGTTGGTCATCCGGCGCAGCTCCAGCAGCCCCTGCCAGGCGCTGTGCACCTCACGGCGCCGGGCGGGACCGGCGGCCGCGGTGATCTCCTCACCGCCCACGCGCGCGGCGAACACGCCCGTCGACGCGGGAGCCTCCGTGGGCCCGGCCGCCTCGGGCACCTGGGTGATGCCCTGCCGCACCCGGTGCCCCTCCGGTGTCAGGAAGTGGTCGTGCGGCGGCCGCGGGTGCCGGAAGGCCAGCCCCCGCTTCACCAGGGCGGTGAGCTGCGCCTCCGTGCCCCGCAGCCGCCCCGTCACGGGATCGGCGGCGTCGATGACACGTCGCTGCGCGGCGGTCGGCGGTCGGGTCACGGCGGCCTCCTCTCCCGCTCCCGGCGATCCCCCGAGGGGCACACGCCCCACCTGCTCGAAGGCTACGACCCGCCACTGACATTCGGGGCCGGGACGGCTCCCCGCCCCGCGCCCCGGCCCGCCGCCCGCCGGGGCTCGGGCCGCCAGGTGGACACCAGCGCGGCGGCCAGCAGCAGCTCGGCCAGGTCGCCGCCGTAGTACATGATCTCCGCGCCGCCCTGCACCTGGTCCACGGGCGCGTGGATGTCGACCCAGAAGCCGCCGTACATCAACTGGGAGATCACGGCGTGCGCCGCGATCGCGACGCCGAGGTAGACCAGCCGGGCCCTGACCCCCGGCCGGGCGGGGGCCGGGTCGGGGCCGGCGATCACGTGGGCGAACAGGCATCCGGAGAGCAGGAAGTGCGCGTGCAGCAGCCAGTGCGCGGCCGGGTCGGCCGTGGTCGCGTCGTACAGGGGGGTGAAGTACAGCACCGCGAGGCTGCCCGTGGAGAGCGCCAGCGCGACCGCCGGGTGGGTGAGCACGCGCGCGGGCGGACTGTGCAGCACCGCGGTCAGGCGCCGGGCCCGGGACGTGGGCAGGGTGCGCAGCAGGAGCGTGACGGGGGCGGCCAGGACCAGGGCGAGCGGCGCGTACATGCCGATGAGGAGGTGCTGGACCATGTGCCCGCGGAAGTCCTCGTGGGCGAAGGAGGCCACGGGCGGCAGCAGCGCTCCCCCGAGCAGGAGGATCCCGCCGAGGAACCAGCCGGTCCGCCACCGGCTCCAGCCGAGGGCCGGATTGCGGTGGCACGCCCGGCGGACGAGCAGCAGGTAGGCACCGCAGGCGGCGAACAGCAGCAGCGCGGGCGGCAGCCAGTCCGGGGTGCCGCCGCCCGCGGCGTGCCCGTGCTCGGGCAGGTGGTGGCCCATCAGCCGTGCAGACCCTCATGCCGGCCGGCCGCCGCACCGGGGCCGAACGCCCGGCCGCCGCGCTGAAGCAGGTGGCCGCCGGCGACCAGCAGGGCCCCCAGGACGAGGAAGCCGATGTCCCACCAGAGCCGGCCCTCCCCGTCGTGGACGTGGTGGATGCCGAGGACGTGGTGGTCCAGCACGCCCTCCACGAGGTTGAACAGGCCCCAGCCGACGAGCATCCAGCCCCACAGCACCCGGGAGGTCCACACCCGCAGCCGGTCGTGGGTGACCCGCGCGTACAGCACGGCCAGCCCGAGCAGGACCGCGAGCCAGCACACGGTGTGGAAGACGCCGTCCCACAGGGTGTTCATCTGCAGGCCGGAGACCGTGTGGGGGTCGTAGTACTTCACCCCGATGCGGTCCTGATTGGTGCTGGAGAGCATGTGGTGCCACCGCAGCAACTGGTGCAGCAGGATGCCGTCGGCGAATCCGCCCATGCCCACCCCGAGCACGATGCCCGGGAGCTTGATGTCCGCCGGTCGTGCGGTGCCGAACCGGGCTTCGCCCTGTGTGGTGGCCATCACTCGTCTCCGCTCCTGCCTGGGGGAAGGACCGAGGACGACGTTCCCCGCTGAGCGGCGCTCACGCCCGGCGCCGGTGCCTGCATCCGGCTCAAAGGCCCTTTCCGGCCGTCCCCCGTGTGGCCGGGAAACGGCCTGCGCCTACTGGCGGTACCCGCCGAGGAACCGCCCGATCCGGCCGATCGCCGCCTCCAGGTCCTCAGCGTGCGGCAGGGTCAGGATGCGGAAGTGGTCCGGAGACGGCCAGTTGAAGCCCGTGCCCTGGACCACCTGGATCTTCTCCCGCAGCAGCAGGTCGAGCACGAACCGCTCGTCGTCGTGGATCCTGTGCACCTTGGGGTCGAGGCGCGGGAAGGCGTAGAGCGCGCCCTTCGGCTTCACGCACGTCACGCCCGGGATCGCGTTGAGCATCCGCCAGGCCACGTCCCGCTGCTCCAGCAGCCGTCCGCCCGGGGTGGTCAGCTCGCGGATGGACTGCCGTCCGCCGAGCGCGGCCTGGATGGCGTACTGCGCGGGCGCGTTGGCGCACAGCCGCATGGAGGCCAGCATGGTGAGGCCCTCCAGGTAGTCCTTCGCGTGCTGCCGCGGGCCCGTCACCACCAGCCAGCCGGAGCGGAAGCCCGCCACGCGGTAGGTCTTGGACAGGCCGCAGAAGGTGAGGACGACCAGGTCGGGGGCGAGGGCGGCGGCCGAGTGGTGCACGGCGTCGTCGTAGAGGATCTGGTCGTAGATCTCGTCGGCGAAGACCATGAGGCCGTGCCGCCGGGCGAGGTCCAGGATGCCGTCGACGATCTCCTTGGGGTAGACCGCGCCGGTGGGGTTGTTCGGGTTGATGATCACGACCGCCTTCGTCCGGTCGGTGATCTTCGACGCCATGTCGTCGAGGTCGGGGTACCAGTCGGCCTGTTCGTCGCACAGGTAGTGGACCGCCTTGCCGCCCGCGAGGGTCGTCACCGCCGTCCAGAGGGGGAAGTCCGGGGCGGGGATGAGGATCTCGTCGCCGTCCTCGAGGAGCGCCTGCACGGCCATCGACACCAGTTCCGAGACGCCGTTGCCGAGGAAGACGTCGTCGACGCCGACCTCCAGGCCGAGCGTCTGGTATCGCTGGGCCACGGCACGCCGGGCGGAGAGGATGCCGCGCGAGTCGGTGTAGCCGTGCGCCTGCGGCAGCATCCGGATCATGTCCTGGACGATCTCCTCCGGCGCCTCGAATCCGAAGAGCGCAGGGTTGCCGGTGTTCAGGCGCAGCACGCTGTGGCCCGCCTCCTCCAGCGCGTTGGCGTGCTCGATGACCGGGCCGCGGATCTCGTAACAGACCTCGCTGAGCTTGCTCGACTGCCGGAACTCCATGCGCTGCTTCCCCTCTGGCGACTGTGCTGCTTGGTTTTACCAAGTACGCGCTTGGAAAGTCCAACAACTTGTCTAGACTGCGTCGCATGCCACCTCGCCGAAGCTACGACCAGTACTGCTCCGCCGCCCGCGCGCTCGACGTCGTCGGTGACCGCTGGACCCTGCTGATCGTCCGGGAGCTCCTCGCGGGCCCCCGCCGCTACACCGACCTGCACGCGGACCTGCCCGGGGTGAGCACCGACGTACTCGCCTCGCGGCTGAAGGACATGGAGCGCGACGGTCTCGCGACCCGGCGCCGGCTGCCGCCTCCCGGGGCGGCGTACGTGTACGAAGTCACGCCTCGGGGGCGCGAGTTGCTGCCGGTGCTGCAGGCGCTGGGGGAGTGGGGGCGGGCCGAGCTCGGCGAGCGCCGGCCGACGGACGCGGTGCGGGCGCACTGGTTCGCCCTGCCGCTGCTGCGCCTGCTGGACAGCGAGGGACTCGTCGAAGTCCGCCTGGAGGAAGGCCTGTTCCACCTGTACGCCGGTGCCGAGGAGGGGCCGGTGTACGGCGACGGGCCCGCCCCCGGGGAACCGGACGCCCGGCTGGCCCTGGACACCGCCACGTGCACGGCCATCGCCCGGGGCGAGCTGAGCCTGACCCGCGCCGTGCGGGACGGCCGGGTCGAGGTGAGCGGCGACGGCACGATGGCCAAGGCACTGCGCGAGGAAGGCGAGAAGGCCCGCACGGAGCGGGCCTTCTGAGGACCGATCAGGTGAGGGGTCGGTCAGGAGTGGTGGGTCCAGCCGGTGGGGGCCGGTCAGGCCCCCGGCGGCACCCGGGACGGCCGTCCGGCCCCGCGTGTCAGGGCGTACCCGCCGACACCCGCCAGCGCGGCCAGGATCCCGCCCACCGCGGTCCACACCCACCGGTCCGACCACCAGCCGGACGTCCAGCCGTCCTCGGGTTCGAGACCGGCCAGCACCGCCGCGTCCTCCTGCTCCTCCTCCGGCTTGGAGGCGATCCCCGGCACCAGCGGCTCGGCGAGCGAGCCGTCCACGGCCGCGGATCCGCCGATGTCCTCGGAGTCCGACCGCACCTCGGCGCCGACCGGCAGGCCGAGGTCGGCGGTGGCGACACCGACGGCCGTCAGACGGATGTAGTAGGTGCCCGGCAGCGGGTCGTTCGCCCACGGCTCCGACCAGGCGCGCACCGTGCGCAGCACACAGGCCAGCTCCACGGAGGAGGCGTCCGCCGCCGCGGTGCGGGTCTGCGCCCCGTACTGGCAGGCCTGACGGCGGCGCAGACCGTCGTAGACGTCGATCTGCCAGGTCTGGGCGGCGTGGGTCTCCGGCAGCTTCACCGTCGCCCGGACCGTGGGACGCTGTCCGGTGTCCGCGGGGAACGACCAGTACAGGTAGTCGCCGGTGGAGCCGCTCGCCGTGGCCCGCTGCCCCTGCTCGATCTCCGTCGCCGTACGGAACGACGTGCCGGCCTGCGTGGGAGCCGACGAGCCGTCCTGCGACGGGCTCGGTGAGGCGTCGGCGGCGGCCGGGGCGGCCGCCAGGCCCAGGGTCAGCAACGCCGCGCCCAACGCTCGTGTCACTCGCATCAGTTGGTCCTCCAGACCGCGACCCGCCAGCGTGACAGCCAGCCCCAGACGAGACCGGCGAGGAAGCCGGTGAGGATCAGCACGCCGAGCAGCCACCAGCCGCGGCCCAGGCCGAAGGCGGCGACATCGCCCGCCTGGTCCGGGGCGTCCACGACGTCCACCGTCAGCTCCAGCGGCAGACCGGGCGTGGTCTTCACGCCGGAGGCCGGCGAGAAGGAGTGCGAGACGGCGAGGCAGACCGCTTCCGCGGGAGCGTCCTCGTCGTCGCTGCCGGCCTTCGGGTAGCGCAGTCCCGTCGAGATCACGTCCGTACGGCCGTTGCCCGCCGCCTCACCGCGCACGATCTCGCGGCCCTTGGACGTGACGGCCCGCAGCAGCACGCCATGGCCCGGGTTCACAGCCCGGTCCGCGGCGACGCTCACCGACGCGCGCAGCTCCTGACCCGGGCGCACGTCCACCCGGTAGAAGCGCTGCTGCCCGAACTCCTCACGGTCGGTGTACAGGCCCGACTTCAGCGCAGGCGCCGCGGAGCACCGGCCGGCACCCTCGGCCGGCACCGGCGTGACCACCGGATCGGCCGCCCGGTCCACCAACTGGTTGACGCGGTCGGTGAGTTCGTCCTGGTGCTCCACCGAGGTGTAGGTGCCGCCGGTGGCCTCGGCGATGCAGCTCAGCTGCCGGCTCAGCTTGGCGGTCGGCACCAGGCCCAGGGTGTCGATGGTCAGGCCGATGCCCTTGGCCGCGATCTCGCGGGCCACCTCGCACGGGTCGAGCGGGGCGCAGGTGTCCTCGCCGTCGCTGATCAGCACGATGCGCTTGGAGCCGTCGCCGCCGTCCAGGTCGTCGGCCGCCTTCAGCAGGGCCGGGCCGATCGGCGTCCAGCCCGTGGGCGTGAGGGTGGCGACGGCCGTCTTGGCCTCGGTGCGGTCGAGCGGGCCGACCGGATAGAGCCGCGCGGTGTCCTTGCAGCCCGTCTTCCGGTCGTTGCCCGGGTAGTCGGCACCGAGCGTGCGGATGCCCAGTTCGACCTCCTCGGGCGTCGCGTCGAGCACCTCGTTGAACGCCTGCTTCGCGGCGGCCATCCGCGACTGGCCGTCGATGTCCCGGGCCCGCATCGAGCCGCTCACATCGAGGACGAGGTCGACCTTGGGGGCGTCCTGGCCCGTGGGTTCACCTGCGGCCGCCCCGGCCGGGAAGGCGAGCCCGGCCGTCAGCGCGGCGAGCAGGGCGCAGAGCCCGGCCGCCAGCCGTGTTCTTGTGATCATCGCCGGATCCTATTGATGACCCCCCACCGGCTCCAAAACGGGGTTCAGCGCAGCGGATTGGGCAGTTCCGCCCACTGGTCGCCGGGCGTGCGCGGGGAGAGGCGCATCAGCGTGAGCGCCTTCGTGGGCAGGGGATCCGCGCACAGCGCCGCGAGGTCCGGGGTGCGTGGCAGATCCCGTACGGCCGTCTCCAGGGCCGCGCCGAGCGCCGGGCCCGACCCGGCCGTGCCGGCCAGCGCGCCCGCCACCAGCGATCCGAACAGCTTGCGGCGGAGCGCGCGTTCGTCGTCCGTGACCATCCGGGCCGGCAGTTCGGGCACCGTGATGCCGTGCCGGGCCAGGCGCGCCGGGCTGACACGGATGTCGGCCAGGTCGCGATAGACCAGCCGCAGCGGGTCGCCCGCCGCCGAGAGGACCACCAGCAGGTTCTGGCCGTGCGCCTCCAGGGCCACGCCCAACTCCAGCAGCCGCAGTCCGACAGTGAGGGCGAGTCGCGCGAAGCGGCCCAGCCAGGCGGGGGAGCCGGGCAGGTCCGTGGTCGCGAGCGCCGCCACCGGCAGGACCCGCTCACCGCTGCCCGCGTACGTCTGTGGGGACTCCCGCAGGACGGCCGCGAAGTCCGGGGAACCGGCAGCCGCCGCGCCCAGCGTGCGCGTGACGTGCAGCAGGCCGTCCGTGCGCGCCGCGGGCACCCCCGCGAAGTCCGACAGCACCGCCGACGCGGCGACCGAGGGAAGGGAGATGTCCCGCACCGAGGACGTCAGGCGGGCACTCAGCGAGGTCTTCACCTGCGGCCCGCCGGGCAGGGCCAGCGTCCGCAGGGACATCAGCGGATGCGCGGGCCGCAGCCGCTCGCACGTCCGCTTCAGCACGTGCGCCGCCTGCCACGGGTGCACCGGAAGCACCACCCGCCCCCCGTCCCGCAGCTCGCCCGGCCACACGCCCGTCACCAGGCACTCCTCCTCCGGCACCGGCACCAGCCCCAGCTCCACGACCGGCCGGTGCTCGGGCCCGTAGGCCAGCTGCTCGGCCACCGAGAAACCGGGCCGGGAACGGCACGTCGGATGGAAGGGATGCCCGTCGACGATCCGCTGCTCCCATTCCCAGTCGCTCTCCGGCCAGTCGTCCCGGCCGCCCTGCTGCCCGGCCCTCGACAGCGCCAACGAGGCGACGCTGTGCCCGAGTTCGGCGGCGAAGGAAGTGGAGTGCGGTACGGCCAGGCCGGTCATCAGCCGGGCCGGATCCGCGTAGGCGGTGTCGTCGAGACGTACGACGGTGACGTATGCCCCGGTCGCGTACGGATCCGGCCGGGGACCGTGCAGCCGGCGGCCGTCGGACAGGGACAGCGTCAGACCGTCCCGGGCCTGCTCCCGGCCCACGACCCAGGGCAGCGGCTCGTGGGTGAGACCACGCCACAGCCGGGACAGCACGGCCGCCCGGGCACCGGGCAGTTCGGCCTCGTACCGCGGCAGGAGAGAGGGCCGTACGACGGACAGCTCGTCGGCCACCTCGGCCTCGGCGGTGGGGGGACGGTGCACGGGCGGGCTCCTCGGGTACGAATAGGGGCGTCACAGCGGAACGGCGACGACCGACATACTGATCATCTCCGCCCGGCACGCTGGAACGACCCTAGGGACGAGTGGAACGCGTGGACCTCATGCCCCCGCCCGCCGACGACGACTCGGCCCACGGTGACGACCCGGCCACCGGCCGCCTCGCCGACGCCTGCGCCGCCGTGCCCCTGCTGAACTGCCTGCTGCGGGAGGTGGCACGCCCGGTGCGCCGGGAGGGCGACCACCGCGTCCACCGGCTGCCCGGGGACCGGCTGCTGCGGGTGCGCGGGACACGGCGGCCCGTCGAGCCGGAGATCGACGCCGGGGGTGCCTGGCACCGCCTCGGCCACACCGAACTGGTCAAGCTCGTCACCGAGGAACTGCGCCGGCACACCGGGCTGTCCAACCACGAACTGCCCGCCGAGATGCTCGACAGCCGGGACGTCGTGGCCGCCCTGCTCGCCGCCCGCGCCCGGACCACCCCGCCCGGCGACCTCTACCTGCGCTCCGAGCAGTCCCTCCTGACCGGCCACACCCACCACCCGGCCCCCAAGGCACGCGGCGGCGGCCCCGAAGCCGACTGGCTGCCCTACGCGCCCGAGGCGTACGCCCGCTTCCCGCTGGTGCTGCTCGGCCTGCGCGAGGACACGGTCGTCGAGGACGGCGACACCTCCGCCCTCGACGCCCTCGGCGTGGCCCCGCCCGGCTACCGGCTGCTCCCGGCCCACCCCTGGCAGCTCGACCTGGCCGCGCGCGAGCTCGCCGGGGCGTTCGCGGACGGCAGGCTGATCCGGCTCGGCACCACCGCCTTCGACACCTGGCCCACCGCCGCGATCCGCACGCTCTACACGCCCGAGATGGATCTCTTCCTCAAGTTCAGCCTGGACGTGCGCATCACCAACGACATCCGCCGCCTGTGGCGCCACGACCTGCTCGCGCTGCGCAGGACCGACGCGGCCGTGAGTACCGCCTTCGCGGCGTTCGACGGGCCCTCGGCATGGCTCGGCGACCGCGGCTACCGCACCGCCGGCTTCGCCTTCGAGGCCTTGGCCGTCCTCGTCCGCGACGGCTTCGGCGGACATCTCCTGCCCGGAGCGGTCCCGGTGCTCGCCGCCGCTCTCGTCGAGGGCTTCGACGGCAGCCCGCTCGACCGCGCCGCCGACCCCGGTGCCTGGTGGGCCGCGTACCTCGCCCAGGTCGTGCCCCCGGCGCTCACGGCGTTCGCCGGGCACGGTGTCGTCATCGAGGCACACCTGCAGAACACCCTGGTCGCCGTGGACGCCGACGGACTGCCGGTGCAGGCGCTGTACCGGGACGCCGAGGGCGTGAAGCTGCTCGCGGACGTGCCGCGGCAGGCCGGCTGGGAGCGGCTCGTCTACTGCCTGGTCGTCAACCACCTCGTCGAGATCGCCGGCGCCCTCACCGAACGGCACCCCGGCTTCGACCCCTGGCCCGCCGCCCGCCGCGAACTCGCCCGTCACGACCTCCCCGAGATCCCCGCCCTGCTCACCTCCCCGACGCTCCCCGCGAAGACCAACCTGCTGCTGCGCTGGACCGGCGCGGACGGGGCCGACGCCCGCTACCGCCCGCTGCCCAACCCGCTCGCGCAGGGCACCTGACCCACCGGCGCCCCGCGCCCCCATGAAAAGATGATCACAACAGCCAGCGAGGGAGGGTGCGGCATGTCCGCGACGCCGGACCCAGGGGTCCCCTGCCGCATCGTCGTCTGCCGGGACTGCTGCTGCGGCAGCCCCAAGATCACCGGCGTCGACCACGCGGCCCAGACCGAGCGCCTGCGCGAGGCCGCACCGGTGCGGATCTCCGACTGCCTCGACGTCTGCGACCAGGCCAACGTCGTCGTCGTCCGGCCCTCCGCCGAGGGCCGGGCCGCCGGCGGCCGACCGGTGTGGCTCGGACTGGTCAACGACCCGGCCGCCACCGAGGACGTCGTCTCCTGGGTGCGCGAGGGCGGCCCCGGCGTCGCGCCCCTGCCCGACATCCTCGGCCTGTACGTCTTCACACCGCTCGCGCGCCGCCGTACCGACGGCTCATGAACCGATCGCCGGTACGCAGAGCACCGGCACGCTCGACAGGTGCAGCAGCTTGTGCGGGGTCGAGCCCAGCAGCGCCCCGCGCACCGGGCTCTCGCCCCACGTGCCCACCACGATGACCCTGGCCCCGTGCCGGGCCGCCGCGGCGAGCAGCGCCTGCGCGGGCCGCTCGTCGATGAGTTCCACCGACGTGCGCACACCGGCCTCGTCGGCCACCCGGACGGCGTGGGCGAGCGCGATGCTGCCGGCCTCGCGGACGGCCTTCTGGTGTGCGCCGTACTCCTCGCCCGTGACCCCGGGCGCGGCGACGCCGTAGACGATCACCAGCGGTTCGTCGTACGCCGTCGCCACCTCGATGGCGACGCGCAGGGCGCTCAGGGCACCCGGGGACTCGTCGAAGCCGAGGACCACCGACATCTTCAGGACTCCTTGCCGTCGACGAGGTCCGGGTCGACCACGCTCGGGTGTTCCGACCAGAAGGCGGGCGCCGTCAGCCGCCTCACGACCATCAGGATCACGCCGGCGACCGCGATGCCGACGCCGATGACGAGCGGCGGACCGACCCCGAACCACGAGACGCCGCTGTAGGAGTTGTCGGGATCGGACATGTCCGCCACGGACTCCACCAGCAGCCACGCCAGCAGCCCCGCGCCGATCAGCGGTCCGAGGCCGATCAGCAGGAAGTCGTGCACACTGCGGGTCAGTTGGCGGCGGTAGTAGACCGCACAGGCCAGACCCGTCAGGGCGTAGTAGAACGCGATCAGCAGCGACAGGGCGGTGAGGGAGTCGAAGAGGGCGTTCTCGCTGAGGTGGAACAGGACGAGGTACCAGACCACGGCGATGCCCGCGACCCACCAGGTGCTCACGTCGGGGGTGCGGAAGCGCGGGTGGATGTGGCCGAAGTGCGCGGGCAGCGCGTACCGGCGTGCCATGGACAGCCCCGTGCGCGAGGCCGGGATGATCGTGGTCTGCGTGGAGGCGAGCGCGGACGTCGACACCGCCAGCAGCACCACCCAGTCCCAGCCGCCCATCGCCTCCTCGGCGAGCAGCGCGAAGATGAACTCCTCCTCCGCCGCGTTCTCGGCGAGGTAGTCCGTGCCCGCGTAGGCCACGACCGCGAAGGCGACCGCGACGTAGGTCACCAGCAGCAGCACCGTCGACCAGATGGCCGCCTTGCCGGGAGCGGTGGCCGAGTCCTCGACCTCCTCGGTGAGGTTGACCGCCGACTCCCACCCCCAGTAGATGAACACGCCCAGCAGCAGGGACGCGGTCAGTGACGCCCCGCCCGCCCCGAACGGGTCGAGCCAGCTGAACTTCGGGTCGATGGCGTCAAGGGTGCCGGTGTCGGCGTAGACGCGGTAGAGAGCCACCACGGCGAAGGCGAGCAGACAGGCGACCTGCGCCAGGATGAGGACGTTCTGCACCTTGGCCGACAGCTCGGTGCCGATCACGCAGACGGCCGTCATCACCAGGATGAGCAGCACCGTCAGCACCTGACGGACCACATCGTGGTCGGCCCAGCTGTCCAGGCCGACGGCGAGCAGGAAGAACGTCACGGCGACGTCCGCGAGCGACCCGACGACCAGGACGCCCGTCATCGTGATGGCCCAGCCGCCGAGCCAGCCCGCCCAGGGGCCCATGGCCCGCGTGACCCAGGAGAACGTCGTGCCGCAGTCCTGGTCCACCTTGTTGAGGTAGTAGAACGCCGAGGCGATCAGCAGCATGGGCACGAACGACGCGAGCATCACGCCGGGCGCGTAGATGCCGACCAGCGCCACGACGGGACCGATCACCGCCGCCACGGAGTACGCGGGGGAGGTCGAGTTGAGCCCGATGACCAGCGCGTCGACGAACCCGATGGCGTCCGGCTTCAGACTCGCCTCCGGCGGCGGGCCCGAGTCCGTGATGTCCTTGGCCATGCTCCCTCGCTCCCGTTGTGCGTGCATCCATACAACAAGCACTTTTCGGGCGCTTCGGGCATTTAAGCCCTTCAGGGCTTCATGTCGTCCTCCGGCCGCGGACCAGCGGGTGCAGGAAGTACGGCGTGCCGATCACCGCCGTCATCAGCCCGGCCCCCGGCTGGGCGAGGGCGATCACGGTACGGCCCAGCAGGCCGGCGGTGCGGACCAGCGCGGCGCCGAGCAGGACCGCGACGGGTACGACCCGCACGTGCCGCCGGCCCGCCAGGGCCCGGGCAGCGTGCCCGCCGGCCGGGGCTCCGCCGGGCTGTCACGCCCGGTTACCATGGCCCCTTCGGATTCTGCCCTCCGTGGAGCCTGGACCATGCTGAGAGAGGTCACCGCGACCCGCTACGTCGAACCCCTGCGGTCCGGCGGCTCCGTCCCCGGAGTCGTGGAGGCGGACGACCTCGGCACGTACGTCGTCAAGTTCACCGGCTCCGCGCAGGGCCGCAAGGCGCTCGTCGCCGAGGTGATCGTCGGGGAACTGGCCCGCGCCCTCGGCCTGCGCTTCCCCGAGCTGGTCCTGGTGCACTTCGACCCGGCCGTCGCCGACGACGAGCCGCACCAGGAGGTGCGGGGCCTGCACGCGGCCAGCGCGGGCGTCAACCTCGGCATGGACTACCTGCCGGGCGCCCGGGACTTCACACCGGAGATCGCCCGGGTCTTCCCCGTGGAGCCGCTGGAGGCGGGCAGGATCGTCTGGCTCGACGCGCTGACCGTGAACGTCGACCGTACGGTCCACAGCTCCAACCTGATGCTCTGGCCCACCCTCGGCGTGACGCCCCCGCGCCTGTGGCTGATCGACCACGGCGCCGCCCTCGTCTTCCACCACCGCTGGGACGGTTCCGACCCCGAGAAGGCCTACGACTTCAGGCACCACGCCCTCGGCCACCACGGCCCCGACGTCCGGGCGGCCGACGCCGAACTTGCCCCCCGGGTCACCGAGGAACTGCTGCGGCGCATCCTCGCCGAGGTCCCGGACGCCTGGCTGGCGGACGAGCCTGGCTTCGCCACCGCCGACGAGGTGCGCGCGGCCTACGTGACCTACCTCCACGCGCGCGTGCGGGCCTCCGCGGCCTGGCTGCCCACCGACTTCCCCAGCCGGGAGGAGCTCGCAGCCGAGGAGGCCCTGAGGGCGGCGAAGAACCAGCAGGGACGCCCCGCGTGGCTCAGGCAGGTCCCCGATCTGCACGGCAAGCCCGCGGCTCAGCAGGATTGGTCGGTGCACCTCGGATGACGGACGTTCGGCGCGTCGAGAGCGAACTGGCGGAGGACTCCCCGGGCGGTTCGCGGCGAGTCGAGATCGAGTACTGCACCCGGTGCCGCTGGCTGCCCCGCGCGGCCTGGCTGGCGCAGGAGCTGCTCACCACCTTCGAGGCCGAACTGACGGAACTGGCCCTGAAACCCGGTACGGGCGGGGTGTTCGTCGTCCGCGTCGGCGACGAGGTCGTCTGGGACCGGCGCACGCAGGGCTTCCCGGAGCCGACGGCCGTGAAGCAGGCCGTACGCGACCGAGTGGCCCCGGGGAAGTCCCTGGGCCACTCGGAGAAGCCGTCCGCGGACTGAGTCAGCCCTTGAGCTGCTCGTACGCCGGGAGCGTCAGGAAGTCGGCGTAGTCCTCGTCGAGGGAGACCTTCAGCAGCAGGTCGTGCGCCTGCTGCCAGTTGCCGGCCGCGAAGGCCTCGGCGCCGATCTCGGCCCTGATGTTCGCCAGTTCCTCG
Source organism: Streptomyces sp. NPDC047880 (assembly GCF_040706515.1). NCBI lineage: Bacteria > Bacillati > Actinomycetota > Actinomycetes > Kitasatosporales > Streptomycetaceae > Streptomyces > Streptomyces sp. NPDC047880. The sequence continues at coordinate 49,006 of NZ_JBEZOK010000028.1, forward strand.
GCGGCGACCTTGCGGGCCAGCTCGGCGGTGACCTGCTCGCCGTTGTCGAGGACGACCTCCGCGTTGATCCACTGCCAGATCTGGGAGCGGGAGATCTCGGCGGTGGCCGCGTCCTCCATCAGGTTGAAGATGGCGACCGCGCCCATGCCGCGCAGCCAGGCCTCGATGTAACGGATGCCGACCTGCACGGCGTTGACCAGACCCGCGTACGTCGGCTTGGCGTCCAGCGAGTCGACGGCGATGAGGTCGGCGGCCTTGACGTCGACGTCCTCACGCAGCCGGTCCTTCTGGTTCGGCTTGTCGCCGAGGACCTTGTCGAAGGCCTCCATGGCGATCGGCACCAGATCGGGGTGGGCGACCCAGGAGCCGTCGAAACCGTCGTTCGCCTCGCGGTCCTTGTCGGCGCGGACCTTCTCGAAGGCGACCTTGTTGACCTCGGCGTCCCGGCGGGACGGGATGAAGGCCGCCATGCCGCCGATGGCGTGCGCGCCGCGCTTGTGGCAGGTGCGGACGAGCAGTTCGGTGTAGGCGCGCATGAACGGGGCGGTCATCGTCACCGCGTTGCGGTCCGGCAGCACGAACTTGGCACCGCCGTCACGGAAGTTCTTGACGATGGAGAACAGGTAGTCCCAGCGGCCCGCGTTCAGCCCGGAGGCGTGGTCGCGCAGCTCGTAGAGGATCTCCTCCATCTCGTACGCGGCGGTGATCGTCTCGATGAGGACGGTCGCGCGGACCGTGCCCTGCGGGATGCCGCAGTACTCCTGCGCGAAGACGAACACCTCGTTCCACAGCCGCGCCTCCAGGTGGGACTCGGTCTTGGGGAGGTAGAAGTACGGGCCCTTGCCGAGGTCGAGCAGGCGCTGGGCGTTGTGGAAGAAGTACAGCCCGAAGTCGACGAGGGCGCCGGGCACCGGGGTGCCGTCGGCGTCGACGAGGTGACGTTCGTTCAGGTGCCAGCCGCGCGGGCGCATCACGACCGTGGCGAGCTCCTCGTTCGCCTTCAGCGCGTACGACTTGCCGGACCCCGGGTCGGTGAAGTCGATGTTCCGGGTGTAGGCGTCGCTCAGGTTGACCTGCCCGAGGACCACGTTCTCCCAGGTGGGCGCGGAGGCGTCCTCGAAGTCCGCGAGCCACACCCGGGCGCCCGAGTTGAGGGCGTTGATGGTCATCTTGCGGTCGGTGGGACCGGTGATCTCGACCCGGCGGTCGTTCAGGGCGTCCGGGGCCGGGGCGACCTTCCAGGAGTCGTCGGCGCGGATCGCGGCGGTCTCCGGGAGGAAGTCGAGGGCGGAGGTGCGGGCGATCTCGGCGCGGCGCTCGGCGCGGCGGGCGAGGAGCTCGTTACGCCGGGGCGTGAACCGCCGGTGCAGCTCGGCCACGAAGGCGAGCGCCGCTTCGGTGAGGACCTCCTCCTGCCGGGGCAGGGGCTCGGCGTCGACGATGGCCAGCGGGGACGGCGCTGGAGCGGACATGAACGGTCACTTCCTTCAGCGAGCTGTGAAGACGAGCCGGCGTGCTCGGCACCGGGTGCCAGTCTTCCCGAATACGGCGTTCCGCGCCCTGAGAGCCGTCGGGCGCTTCTGAACAGTGGATACTAGTTTCCTCATGGTGGAAGTTCAATCGTCTGTTGATGTCGAGATTCTCTGAGTCGAGGCAAGGTGGCGCTCCGTGCCACCCCGCTCACTCCAGGTGGGTCAGGTCGGCTTCGGTGTCGATGTCGAAGGGCCGGGCCACGTCCCCGCACTCGACGAGGCGTACGGCCGACCGGTGTTCCCTCAGATAGGCGCGTGCCCCCTGGTCTCCCGTCGCCGTCGCGGCGATCCCCGCCCAGTGGGCGGCGCCGAACAGCACCGGGTGGCCGCGCACGCCGTCGTAAGCGGCGGAGGCGAGTGTCTCCTCGCCCCGGTAGGCCGCCCGTACCCGGGCCACCGCCTCGGGTCCGATGCCGGGCTGGTCCACCAGGGACACCAGGGCGGCCCGGGCGTGCGTGCCTGCGAGCGAGTCGAGCCCGGCGCGCAGCGAACTCCCCATGCCCTGCTCCCAGTCGGGGTTGTCGACCAGGACGCAGCCCGGCAGTGGGGCGCGGGCGCGCACGTCGTCGGCCCGTGCGCCGAGGACCACGTGGACGGTCTCGCAGCCGCCCTCCCGCAGCACCCGCACCGCGTGCTCCACGAGGGGCCGCCCCCGGTGGGGCAGCAGTGCCTTGGGCCGTCCGCCGAGCCGCCGCCCGCCACCGGCCGCGAGCAGCAGCCCCGCGACCGCCCCCGTCCCGTCCGCCGTCTCCCGTGTCGTCATGGCTCCTGCATACCGCACGCCCCGTACAGGGGTGCGACGGCGCGGGGCGCGCGTCGGACGGGTGTGCGCTCCGGGCCAGAGAGTCACGCAGCGAAACAAGTCGATGACGCAATGGACTGGCGCCCGGTGGTCCGCGTCGTTTACTGTCGCCCGCACCGGCCGGCCGGGCGCCCGACTGCTGCCCGGTGTGGGGGACTTCGCGTCGGAAGGGCAGGCGCACGACGAGGTGCGAGGGGGAGGACTGTGTTGCGGAGCGTCGAGCAGAAGCGGCAGGGGCCCGTGGCCCGCGGTGGTGAGGACCCGCGCGTGATGGAGCTGTGCTCCGCCGTGTCCCGGTTACGCCGCCGACTGGCTGCCCATCCCGGCGAGTTCGCCGACCGGACCATCGCCGAGGAGGAACTCGCCGCGGTGGCCGCCATGGCCGCGGACGGCATCCCCGAGATCCCCCGCTTGCGCCGCTCCCTCCTGCTGATCGCGGGCGCGATCGGTTCGGTGAGTGCCCTGTCCGCGGAACTGGCGGACGTGCGGCGGGCGGTGGATCTCTTCGGGGGGCCGGTGCGGGGGCAGGGCTAGGTCCGGCCGCGAAAGTGGCGTCGTCGCCCGAAGGGCGGCCGGGCGGCGTTCGGTGCGTCCTCTCGGCGTGCCGCCCGGAAGCCCTCGTGCTGGGCGTACCCGGGCTTTCGGGCGGTGCGGCGAGCGGGCCTGCCGGGCTTTGTGCGGCAGGCGCCGGTTTCGCGACAGGCCCAGGGCATCCAGGGCCCCGGAGCCGGCACGGTCACGCGGGGCTCTGGCTGGCGAGCGCCTCGGACAGTTCCCCCGCGACCTGCTGGAGGACCGGCACGATCTTGTCCGTCGCCGCCTCCGTGACCCGTCCCGCCGGGCCGGAGATGGAGATGGCCGCGGCGGTGGGGGAGTCGGGCACCGGGACCGCGAGGCAGCGGACCCCGATCTCCTGCTCGTTGTCGTCGATGGCGTAACCCTGCCGGCGCACGTCCTCCAGGGCTTCGAGGAAGCCGTCGGGCGTCGTGATCGTCTTCTCCGTGGCGGCGGGCATGCCGGTGCGGGAGAGCAGCGCCCGCACCTCCTCCGGCGGGAAACCGGCGAGCAGGGCCTTGCCCACGCCCGTGGAGTGCGGCAGCACCCGCCGGCCCACCTCGGTGAACATGCGCATCGAGTGCTTGGACGGCACCTGTGCCACGTAGACGATCTCGTCCCCGTCCAGCAGCGCCATGTTCGCCGTCTCGCCGGTCTCCTCGACCAGGCGCGCGAGATACGGCCGCGCCCAGGTGCCCAGCAGCCGGGACGCCGACTCGCCGAGGCGGATCAGACGAGGGCCGAGCGCATAGCGGCGGTTGGGCTGCTGACGTACGTACCCGCAGGCCACCAGTGTGCGCATCAGGCGGTGGATGGTCGGCAGGGGCAGGCCGCTGCTCGCGGACAGCTCGCTCAGGCCGACCTCGCCGCCCGCGTCCGCCATCCGTTCGAGCAGGTCGAAGGCGCGCTCCAGGGACTGGACGCCGCCGTTGGCGGAGGACCGGGCGGAGTCGGTGGTGCTGGCGCTGGACGTCGGCACGGCGCGTTCCTTTCGGGGCGGGCGGGAAGGGCAGAAGCCTACCGGGCGGCCGGTTGACTCCCCGCTCGTACGTAGCTACGTTCTGCTTGCTGGAAGTTTAATTCCGCTTTGTGGAAACGTCCAGGGGTGTTCGCCTGGTGGGCGCCCGCAGCCCAGTGTGCCCTTGACGGCGCGAAAGAGGGAGTGAAGACTCCTTCAACAGAAAGTTGAATTCCGTTAAGCGGAAGTGGCTGGAAGTAAGGGGTCCGGGTGTCCGACGCTGAACTGGTGCTGCGCTCGACGCGAGTCATCACCCCCGAGGGAACGCGGGCCGCATCCGTCGTGGTGGCCGGCGGCGCGATCACCGCCGTCCTCCCGCACGACGCGCCCGTACCGCAGGGCGCCCGCCTGGAGGACCTGGGGGACGACGTCCTGCTGCCCGGCCTGGTCGACACGCACGTGCACGTCAACGACCCCGGCCGCACCGAGTGGGAGGGCTTCTGGACCGCCACCCGCGCCGCGGCGGCCGGCGGCATCACGACCCTCGTCGACATGCCCCTCAACTCCCTCCCGCCGACCACGACCGTCCCGCACCTGCGCACCAAGCAGCAGGTCGCCGCCGACAAGGCGCACATCGACGTCGGCTTCTGGGGTGGCGCCCTCCCCGACAACGTCAAGGAGCTCCGGCCGCTCCACGAGGCCGGCGTGTTCGGCTTCAAGGCGTTCCTGTCGCCGTCCGGTGTCGACGAGTTCCCGCACCTGGAGCGGGAGGCCCTCGCCCGCACCATGGCCGAGATCGCCGCCTTCGACGGCCTGCTCATCGTGCACGCCGAGGACCCCCACCGCCTGGCCTCCGCCCCGCAGCAGCCGGGCCCGAAGTACGCCGACTTCCTCGCCTCCCGCCCCCGGGACGCCGAGGACACCGCCATCGCCCGGCTCATCCGCGAGGCGAAGGCCCTCGACGCGCGCGTGCACGTCCTGCACCTGTCCTCCAGCGACGCCCTGCCGATGATCGCCCGGGCGCGGGCGGAGGGCGTCCGCATCACCGTGGAGACCTGCCCCCACTACCTGACCCTCACCGCCGAGGAAGTCCCCGACGGCGCCAGCGAGTTCAAGTGCTGCCCGCCCATCCGCGAGGCCGCCAACCAGGACCTGCTCTGGCAGGCCCTCGCCGACGGCACCATCGACTGTGTCGTCACCGACCACTCCCCGTCCACCGCCGACCTGAAGACCGACGACTTCGCGACGGCCTGGGGCGGCATCTCCGGACTCCAGCTGAGCCTGGCCGCGGTGTGGACGGAGGCCCGCAGGCGCGGTCACGGCCTGGAGGACGTGGTCCGCTGGATGTCCACGCGCACCTGCGAACTGGTCGGGCTCGACGACCGCAAGGGCGCCGTCGCGGTGGGCCGCGACGCCGATTTCGCCGTCCTCGCCCCCGACGAGACCTTCACGGTCGACCCGGTGGCCCTCCAGCACCGCAACCGCGTCACGGCGTACGCGGGGAAGACCCTGCACGGCGTCGTGAAGTCCACCTGGCTGCGCGGACAGCGCATCGTCGCCGACGGCGAGTTCACCGAACCGAAGGGGCGGCTCCTCACCCGGACCCACTGAATCCCAGCCCGGACACCCGAAAGGAAGACCTGATCATCGTGACGGCGATTCCCCGTTTCACCGGCGACGCGAACCCCTACGGAGGCGGCGACCCGTACGCGGACTACCGCTCCGCCGACCTCCCCTTCACCCAGTACGCCGACCTCGCCGACCGGCGCCTCGGGGCCGGTGTCATCGCCGCCAACGACGAGTTCTTCGCCCAGCGCGAGAACCTGCTGGTGCCCGAGCCCGCCGTGTTCGACCCCGAGCACTTCGGGCACAAGGGCAAGATCATGGACGGATGGGAGACCCGCCGTCGCCGGGGTGCCTCCGCCGGCCACCCCTGGCCGGCCGCGGACGACCACGACTGGGCGCTGGTCCGCCTCGGCGCCCCGGGCGTGATCCGCGGGATCGTGGTCGACACCGCGCACTTCCGCGGCAACTACCCGCAGGCCGTGTCCGTCGAGGGCACCTGCGTGCAGGGCTCCCCGTCACCGGAGGAACTCCTCGGGGACGACGTGAAGTGGACGACCCTCGTCCCGCGCACCCCGGTGGGCGGCCACGCGGCGAACGGTTTCGCCGTCGCCGTCGAGCAGTGCTTCACGCACGTGCGGGTCAACCAGCACCCCGACGGCGGCATCGCCCGCCTGCGCGTCCACGGCGAGGTCGTCCCCGACCCCGCGTGGCTGGAGGCGCTGGGCACCTTCGACGTCGTCGCCCTGGAGAACGGCGGCCGGGCGGAGGACGCCTCCAACCTCTTCTACTCGCCCGCGTCCAACACCATCCAGCCGGGCCGTTCCCGCAAGATGGACGACGGCTGGGAGACCCGCCGCCGGCGCGACCAGGGCCACGACTGGATCCGCTACCGGCTGGCCGCGCAGGCCCGGATCCGTGCCCTGGAGATCGACACGGCCTACCTCAAGGGCAACAGTGCCGGCTGGGCTTCGGTCTCGGTGAAGGACGGCGAGGACGGCGACTGGCGGGAGATCCTGCCCCGCACCCGCCTCCAGCCCGACACCAACCACCGCTTCGTCCTGCCGGAGCCTGCCGTCGGCACGCACGCGCGCGTGGACATCTTCCCGGACGGCGGCATCTCCAGGCTCCGCCTGTTCGGCTCCCTCACCGAGGAGGGCACGAGCCGACTGGCAGCCCGCCACCAGGAACTGGGCGGCTGACCCGCCCGCCCGGACCCGCGGGGCGCACCGCCTGGACAGCAACGGTGCGCCCCGCATCCCTCGTGGGCTGCCCGGCACCACACGCGGCTCACCGGTCCCCCCCGGGGCCGCCTGGTGCGTCCCGCACGTCTCACCGGCCGCACGGCACCGCACGCCGCACAGGCGTCATGCGGGCGGTGAGGTCCACGCCGCATGCCGCCTCAGGGCCTCACGCCGCGTGGCCTCCGTCCACCGAGAACTCCGCTCCCGTGACGTAGGTCGCCGCCGCCAGGTAGGCGACCATCGACGCCACTTCCTCCGCCGTTCCGAACCGTCCCAGCGCCGTCATCGCCGCCTGGCCCGCCGCGAACGGCCCGTCCGCCGGGTTCATGTCCGTGTCGATCGGGCCGGGATGGACCAGGTTCGCCGTGATCCCGCGCCCGCCCAGCTCCCGGGCCAAAGCCCGGGTCAGACCGGTCAGGGCCGCCTTGCTCGTGGTGTAGAGCGTCCCGCCGGGCCCAGGCACCCGCTGGGCCATGCAGCTGCCGATCGTGATGATCCGCCCGCCCTCGGACATCCGCGCGGCGGCCGCCTGGGAGGCCAGGAAGACAGCGCGCACATTGATGTCGAGGACCCGGTCGACGTCCGCGAGCGTCAGGGTGTCCAGCGGGCCGAGGACCCCGACGCCGGCGTTGTTGACCAGGACGTCGAGCCCGCCCAGCGCGTCCGCCGCCGCGTGCACCACCTCGGCGGCCTCGCCGGCCCGCGCGGCGTCCGCGCGCAGCGCCACCGCCCGGCGCCCCAGCGCCTCCACGGCCCGTACGACGTCCTGGGCCGCCTCCTTGCCGTTCACATGGCCGACGGCGACGTCCGCGCCCTCCCGGGCCAGCCGGACCGCCGTCGCCGCGCCGATTCCGCGGCTCCCGCCGGTCACGAGAGCCACCTTGCCGTGCAGGGTTCCTTGAGAAGTCATGGGTTCATCCCACCGGCCGCGCGGCACCGGCGCTGGCGGCGAACGGACGTCGAGGTCCCCGGCCCGGAGCATATCCGGAACCTTTCCCTCCGCTCCCTCCGTTCTCCGGTCGTGACACTTCAGCAAGAGATCGTCGGCAGCGCCATGCAGATGGCGGTCGTCAGCCTGCAGCCCGGTCAGACGGTGTACTGCGAGGCCGGGAAGTTCCTGTTCAAGACCACGAACGTGACCATGGAGACCCGCCTGGGCGGCCCGTCGGGCGGCGGCGGGCAGCCCCAGCCCGGCGGCAGCGGCTCCGGTGGGATGGGCGGGCTGCTGCGCCAGGCCATGGGCACGGCCATGCAGGCGGGCCAGCGCGTCCTGGCGGGCGAGTCGCTGGCCTTCCAGTACTTCACCACCGGAGACGGCGACGGCACCGTCGGCTTCGCGGGCGTGCTGCCCGGGGAGATGCGCGCACTGGAACTGGACGGCACGCGCGCGTGGTTCGCGGAGAAGGACGCCTTCGTGGCCGCCGAGTCCACCGTCGGCTTCGGCATCGCCTTCCAGGGCGGCCGCACCGGCAGGAGCGGCGGCGAGGGCTTCGTCCTGGAGAAGTTCACCGGGCGCGGCACGGTGATCATCGCGGGAGCGGGGAACTTCATCGACCTGAACCCGGCCGACTTCGGCGGCCGTGTCGAGGTCGACACCGGCTGCGTCGTCGCCTTCGAGGAGGGCATCCGGTACGGCGTCCAGCGCGTCGGCGGCCTCAACCGCCAGGGCCTGATGAACGCCGTCTTCGGCGGCGAGGGCCTGTCCCTGGCCACCCTGGAGGGCAACGGCCGCGTCATCCTGCAGTCCCTCACGATCGAGAGCCTCGCCAACGCCCTGAGGAAGGCCCAGGGCAGCGACAAGCAGGGCCCGGCGGGAGGGTTGTTCTCGACGAACGCCCAGTGAGCGGGCGTACGGCCGGGCGATGAGTGGCGCCTTTCTGCACGGCCGGGTGCCTGCACGGCGGCGGCGCCCTCGTCCGGCCCTGCCGGCGCTCGACCTCGTCGACAGCCTGCACCTGCTGACCTTCCCGGTCGTGCGCGGCTCCGGGTTCCCGCCCGAGGGGGAGGGGCGGGAGTGAGAGTCAACTTCCCGCGAACAGACGGGGCTTCACAGGAAATTCGCCGGCTTGTCATTGACATGCCAGCGTCTACGCGCGTCATCATGAACGTCATGAATTTCCCCCCACGCGCCTCGCGGCTCGGCGCAGCAGCCGCCCTCCTGTCCGCCCTCCTCGTCGGCGGAACCGTCTCCGCCACCACGGCCGACGCCGCCCCCACCGCTGTCGGCGACATCTGCTACAGCGACCTGCCGTCCCAGGCCCACGACACGCTCGGCCTGATCGAGCAGGGCGGCCCCTATCCCTTCGAGCAGGACGGCACCGTCTTCCAGAACCGGGAGGGCGTCCTGCCGAGCAAGTCGTCCGGCTACTACCACGAGTACACGGTCATCACCCCGGGCTCCTCCACCCGCGGCGCCCGGCGCATCGTCACCGGTGAGCAGAACCAGGAGGACTACTACACGGCCGACCACTACGAGTCGTTCGACCTGGTCGACTACGGCTGCTGAGCCCCGACGCGACCTGGGGGCCGGACGTCCGTCGGCGTCTCAGACGGACCTCCGGCTCCCGGCCGCCGCGAACAGGGCGACGCCCAGCACGAGCAGCGCGACGCTCGCGTAGATCTCGTAGCCGTCGAGGAACTCCAGGCGCTGCACCAGGCCCCAGTCCCAGTCGGTGAACTCGTGCACCAGGCCCGCCACACCCTGGACCAGGGCGAGGAAGCCGAGAATCTCCAGTACCTGCTTCATGCCACCAGCCTCGTCCCGCGCATCCCGCACGCACATCGGCCGCGGGAGGGGCGCACGGCGACGGAAGTCCCCGCCGCGGCGCGGCGGCGGCGCCGAAAGTATGCGTCGTGACGACTTCGGTCGACGATCCCGCCCGACGACGGGTGGGAGGGGCGGACGACTGCGTAGATTGGTCGCTCGTGACGGGTGACGACGTGGGGCACGCCTCTTTGGTGCCGGTGGGGGAGACGCCCGCGCTGTTCACCGGGCGCCGATGGTTCTTCCCGTCGGCCCTCCTGCACGAACTCGACCTCGACGCCGCACGGGCCGGGCGGCGGCCCCGGCGCACCGCCCGCGACTGGGTCGTCGACTTCTTCTGCTTCCTGCTGGCCGTGTTCGTGGGCGCGATGGCCGTCGACGCCCTCGCCCGCAACCCGCACGTGCCGAACGCACTGGCCGTCGTCGACCAGGTGACCGGCGCGCTGGCGTGCGCTGCGGTCTGGCTGCGGCGCCGCTGGCCGCTGGGGCTGGCCGTGGCGCTGACCCCGGTCGGCTTCCTCTCGGACACCTCGGGCGGCGCGGGCCTCATCGCCCTGTTCACCCTCGCCGTGCACCGCCCCTTCCGCTACGTGGCCTGGGTCGGCGGCGTCAACATGGCGCTGGTGCCGCTCTACTACTGGATACGCCCCGACGCGGACCTCCCTTACCTGGTGAGCGTGCCCTTCGTCGAGGTGCTCACCGTGGCGACCGTCGGCTGGGGCATGTTCGTACGGGCCAAGCGGCAGCTCATGCTGAGCCTGAGGGACCGGGCCCGGCGCGCCGAGACCGAGGCGCAGCTGCGGGCCGAGCGGGCCCAGCGGCTCGCCCGCGAGGCCATCGCGCGGGAGATGCACGACGTGCTCGCCCACCGGCTCACCCTGCTGAGCGTGCACGCCGGCGCCCTGGAGTTCCGGCCCGACGCGCCCCCGGCACAGACGGCGCGGGCGGCGGGCGTGATCCGGGAGAGCGCGCACGAGGCGCTCCAGGACCTGCGGGAGATCATCGGCGTGCTGCGAGCGGGCGAGGCCGACGACACGGGCCGGCCGCAGCCGACCCTCGCGGCGCTGGACACCCTGGTCGCCGAGTCCCGCCAGGGCGGCATGAAGGTCTCCCTCGCCCACCACGTCGAGGACCCCGACGGCGTCCCGTCCTCGGTCGGCCGCACCGCCTACCGGATCGCCCAGGAGGGCCTGACCAACGCGCGCAAGCACGCCCCCGGAACGGAGGTCACGGTGACCGTCACCGGCGCACCGGGCACCGGGCTCACCGTCCGCGTGCACAACCCGCCGCCCGAGGGCGAGGTGCCACCCGTCCCCGGCTCCGGGCAGGGACTGATCGGCCTCACGGAGCGGGCGACCCTGGCCGGAGGCCGGCTGGAGCACGGCCCCACCCCGCAGGGCGGGTTCGAGGTGCGGGCGTGGCTGCCGTGGGGGTGAGCGCCCGGCCCCCTTCCTGTCCGCGTCCCTTTCCGCCCGGCCCCTTCCTGCCCGTCCGGCCCTTCCTGTCCCGATGCCGTCCCGTTCGGGCCCGCCGCCCGGCCCGGCCGTGATTACGTAACGCTCATGACTGCGATCAGACTGCTCCTCGTCGACGACGATCCGCTGGTGCGGGCCGGGTTGTCCTTCATGATGGGCGGCGCCGACGACATCGAGATCGTCGGCGAGGCCGCCGACGGAGCCGAGGCGGAGACCCTCGTCGACCGCACCCGCCCGGACGTCGTGCTCATGGACATCCGGATGCCGACGGTGGACGGTCTCACCGCGACGGAACGGCTGCGCGCCCGCAAGGACGCCCCGCAGGTGGTGGTGCTCACCACCTTCCACGCCGACGAGCAGGTGCTGCGCGCGCTGCGCGCCGGCGCCGCCGGGTTCGTCCTCAAGGACACCCCGCCGGCCGAGATCGTCGCGGCGGTGCGCCGGGTGGCGGCCGGTGACCCGGTCCTGTCGCCCACGGTCACCCGGCAGCTGATGCGGCACGCCGTCGGCACCGCCGCCGACACGCGCCGCACTCGCGCGCGGGAACGCATGACCGTCCTCAACGACCGTGAGCGCGAGGTCGCCGTCGCCGTCGGCCGGGGCCTGGCCAACGCCGAGATCGCCGCAGCCCTCTACATGAGCGTCCCGACCGTGAAGACGCACGTCTCACGCATCCTGGCCAAGCTCGACCTCAACAACCGGGTGCAGATCGCGCTGCTCGCCTACGACGCGGGGCTCCTGGAGGAGGCACCGGAAGAGCACTGACCGGACCGGAAGGCGGACTCGGCCGTGGCGGCGTCGAGGGTTCCGGCCAGTTCCAGCGTCACGAGCCCGTGCATGGCCGCCCAGACCGATCAGGCCCGGGCGTCAGCCGAACGCCGGAGAGGCCCCGCCGGGGATCTCCGCGAGGTGCACCGGCCTGCGCTCGCGCCGCGACAGCTCGCACGCCTCGGCGACCCGCAGCGCCTGCAACGCCTCGCGACCGTCGCAGGGATTGGCCCGCTCGCCCCGGACCACCTCGACGAACGCGTTCAGTTCCGCCTCGTAGGCGGGGCCGAACCGTTCCAGGAAGCCCGCCCACGGCTTGTCCGCGGCCGGCGGCCCGGTCGGCTCGGTGGACGCGATCGGCGTACGGTCGTCCAGGCCGACCACGATCTGGTCGCGCTCCCCGGCGAGCTCCATCCGCACGTCGTAGCCGGCTCCGTTCATCCGGGTCCCGGTGAGCGTGGCGAGCGTGCCGTCGTCCAGGGTGAGGAGCGCTGCGGCGGTGTCCACGTCACCCGCCTCGCGGAACATCCGGGGGCCGGCGTCCGACCCGGCGGCGTAGACGTCCGTCACCTCCCGGCCGGTCACCCAGCGCAGGACGTCGAAGTCGTGGATCAGCGTGTCCCGGTACAGTCCGCCGGACAGCGGCAGCCACGCGGCGTCCGGCGGCGCCTGGTCGCTGGTCAGCGCCCGCACGGTGTGCAGCCGCCCCAGCCGGCCGGACCGCACGGCCTCGCGTGCGCCCGTGTACCCGGCGTCGAAGCGGCGCTGGAAGCCCATCTGGAGAATCGTCCCGGCCGTTTCCACCTCGGCGATCGCGCTCAGGCTGCCCGGCAGGTCCAGCGCGATGGGCTTCTCGCAGAACACCGGCAGACCCGAGCGTGCTGCCCGACCGATCAGTTCGGCGTGGGCCGACGTCGCCGTCGTGATCACCACGGCGTCGACGCCCCAGCGGAAGATCTCCTCCACGCCGGGCGCGGCCGTCTCGCCCAGCCGGTGCGCCAGTTCCTGGGCCCTGACCGGCTCCGCGTCCGTCAGGATCAGGGAGCCGACGTCGCGATGCCGACTGAGCGTGTTCGCGTGGATGGTGCCGATGCGGCCCGTACCGATGACGCCGATGCGCATGAAAACAAAGTGCGTGCACAGCCCGCCGCTGTCAATCTGTATGTCCGGACAATCTGACTACACGACTTCCCGTCAACAACGCACGGGGCTACGCTCGGCCCGTGCCGAAACCAGAAGTGGACCCGACCGTGCAGCTCGAGCTGAGCGTGGACCGCAGCTCTCCCGTGCCCTTGTACTTCCAGCTGTCCCAGCAGCTGGAGGCCGCGATCGAGCACGGCACGCTGACCCCCGGCAGCCTGCTGGGCAACGAGATCGAACTCGCCGCCCGGCTCGGCCTGTCCCGGCCGACCGTCCGCCAGGCGATCCAGTCGCTCGTCGACAAGGGCCTGCTCGTACGCCGCCGCGGCGTGGGCACCCAGGTCGTGCACAGCCAGGTCAAACGCCCGCTGGAGCTCAGCAGCCTCTACGACGACCTGGAGGCGGCGGGCCAGCGCCCGGCCACCAGGGTCCTTGTGAACAAGCTGGTCCCGGCCTCCGCGGAAGTCGCCGCGGCACTCGGCGTCGCCGAGGACAGCGACGTCCACCGCGTGGAACGCCTCCGTCTCGCCCACGGCGAGCCCATGGCCTACCTGTGCAACTTCCTGCCCCCCGGCCTCATCGACCTCGACACCGGCCAGTTGGAGACGACCGGCCTCTACCGGCTGATGCGCGCGGCGGGCATCACCCTGCACAGCGCCCGCCAGTCGATCGGCGCCCGGGCGGCGACGGCGGAGGAGGCGGAGCGCCTGGCGGAGGAGACGGGTGCGCCACTGCTGACGATGCAACGCGTCACGTTCGACGACACGGGACGCGCTGTCGAGTACGGCACACACACGTACCGCCCGACGCGCTACAGCTTCGAATTCCAGTTGCTGGTGCGTTCCTAGGGGCGCGGGAAACTCCGCGGCAGGCCGCCACCGGCCCGCGCTCGACGATGATCCGCGCCACCCCTGTGCTCCGCACCGTGCCGTCCTGTGAGGCAGAATCGGGCGCGATGAGCACCTACCGCGACTTCACCGCCCCCATCGGCTCCCGCCGTGCCACGGCGCTCCGCACCGTCGGCACCCGGGAGCGCCGCTCGCACCTGACGGCCCCCCGCGTGCCCACGGTCGGCATCGACATCGGCGGTACGAAGGTGATGGCGGGCGTCGTCGACGCCGACGGCAACATCCTGGAGATGCTCCGCACGGAGACCCCGGACAAGTCCAAGAGCCCCAAGGTCGTCGAGGACACCATCGCCGAGCTGGTCCTGGACCTCTCCGACCGCCACGATGTGCACGCCGTCGGCATCGGCGCGGCCGGCTGGGTGGACGCCGACCGCAACCGGGTGCTGTTCGCCCCCCACCTGTCCTGGCGCAACGAACCGCTGCGCGACCGCCTCTCGGGCCGGCTCTCCGTCCCCGTCCTCGTGGACAACGACGCCAACACCGCCGCCTGGGCCGAGTGGCGTTTCGGCGCCGGCCGCGGTGAGGACCACCTCGTCATGATCACCCTCGGCACCGGCATCGGCGGCGCGATCCTGGAGGACGGCCAGGTCAAGCGCGGCAAATACGGCGTCGCCGGCGAGTTCGGCCACATGCAGGTCGTGCCCGGCGGCCACCGCTGCCCGTGCGGCAACCGCGGCTGCTGGGAGCAGTACAGCTCCGGCAACGCCCTGGTCCGCGAGGCCCGCGAGCTGGCCGCCGCCGACTCACCGGTCGCCTACGGGATCATCGAGCACGTCAAGGGCAGCATCGGCGACATCACCGGACCGATGATCACCGAGCTGGCCCGCGAGGGCGACGCCATGTGCATCGAGCTGCTCCAGGACATCGGCCAGTGGCTCGGCGTCGGCATCGCCAACCTCGCCGCCGCCCTCGACCCCTCCTGCTTCGTGATCGGCGGCGGCGTCTCGGCCGCCGACGACCTGCTGATCGGCCCGGCCCGGGACGCCTTCAAGCGGCACCTCACCGGCCGCGGCTACCGCCCCGAGGCCCGCATCGTCCGGGCCCAGCTCGGCCCCGAGGCCGGCATGGTCGGCGCCGCCGACCTCGCCCGGCTGGTCGCCCGCCGTTTCCGCCGCGCCAAGCGCCGCCGCGTGGAGCGCTACGAGCGCCTCGAGCGGTACGCGCAGTCGCTCCGCAGTACCCAGGAGACGCCGTGACCGCCTCCCTGCCCCACCAGGGCCCCTGGCCCGACGAACCGGAGCGCCCGGTCGAGGACCGCCGCCACATGATCCGCCGCAGGTCCCTCACCCTGCTGATCATCGTGCTGCTCATCGGCATCCCGGCCGGCTACCTCGTGATCTCCGCGAACCAGAGCCGCGACAGCGGCAAGGACAAGGAGGCGAAGTACTCGGCGACCGGCCTCACCGCGGGCTGGCCCTCCAAGCTCCAGCGCCGGATCTACCAGGTGCCCGTCCCGCACCCGGCGTGGCACGTGGCGTACTACGAGACCAACAACTGGAAGACCAGCCGCCTCTACACCCAGTTCGAGACCAACGCGGCGGGCCTGGACGCCTATCTGACCGGCCTGGGTGTGACGCGCAAGGACCTGAAGCAGGGCGACGTCACCATCGGCGCCCGCGACCGCGGGATCACCGGCTGGAAGTTCGCCACGACCGAATCCTGGTACGGCTTCGTCCACCGGCAGAAGAACCCGGCCCCCACCCACGACGTGGTCGTCGACCTGTCCAACCCGGCCTACCCCTGGGTGTACGTCGTCTCCCGGACCGTGCCCTGACCCTGCCGGACCGTGCCCTGGCCCGGCCGCCGGGGCCGATTGTCAGACCCCGCCCGTAGAGTCGGAGACAACTGATCCGGCACACGGGGCGGGAGGTGGCAGGACGTATGGGAGAGACGGCTCTGATGGCCGAGCGGGCGGGGGAGACGGCGGTCCCGGTCCGGCTCCCTGCCGTCTTCCTGCCCGCGCCCCTCCCGCGCGAGGGGCGCATCGCCTTCTGGGACCCCGAGAGCGGACCCCTCCCAGAAGACGCGGAAGGCACTGCGGACGCCGGTGACACCGAGCTGACCGTCGTACGAAGGCACGGCGCCACCGGGGTCCGGCGGCGCACCACCCCCGCGCTGACCCTCCCGCTCGACGCCGCCCTGCCGCTCCTCGTGCGCGCCCGGCACGACCCCGCGGCCCACCCCGCCACGGCCTGCTGGGGCGCGGCCGCCCTGCACGCCCTGCGGCTGACCGCCCGCGGCCGGCTGCTGCCCGGCCTGACCGCCACGGGCCACGACGCCTGGCGCGCCGGCCCCCTCGACCCGGACGACATCGCACACCTGCGCGCGGTGGCCGCAGCCCTGCCCTACGAGGGCCACGCCGTGCCGCTGCCCGGCCCCGGGCCGATCCTGCTGCCCGAGCCGGAAGCGCTGGTGCGGGCCTTCCTCGACGCCGTGGCCGACACCCTGCCCCGCACCCCTGCCGCACCCCACACCTCCGGCCGGCCCTTCGCGGCCCGCGAGGCCCAGCATCTGCCCACCGCCCACGACTGGGCCGCCGAAGTCGCCGCCGGGATGGACGCCGGCGTGCGGATCTCGCTCCGCCTGGACCTGTCGGCCTACGACCTGTTCGACGACGCCTCCGACGGGGGTGCCCGCAGCGCCGGCGCCGCGATCGTCCAGGTGCACAGCCTCGCCGACCCCACCCTCGTGGCCGACGCGGCGGCCCTGTGGGCGGGTGCGGCCGGCGACGCCTTCGGCCCCCGCGCGCGCGTGGACGCGGCACTCGCCGTCCGCCGCGCGGCCCGCGTCTGGCCCCCGCTGGACCGGCTCGCCGACCAGGACGTGCCCGACGTGCTGGCCCTGACCGAGGACGAGGTCACCGACCTGCTGGGCATCGCGGCGACCCGGCTCGCCGCGGCGGGGGTCGCGGTGCACTGGCCGCGGGACCTCGCACAGGATCTGTCCGCAGCGGCGGTGGTCCGTCCGGCCCCCGGCTCGGCGACCGACGGCACCGGCTTCTTCGAGAGCGAGGACCTCCTCCAGTTCCGCTGGCAGCTGGCACTCGGCGGCGACCCGCTCACCGACACCGAGATGGACGCCCTCGCCGAGGCCCACCGCCCGGTCGTCCGGCTGCGCGACCAGTGGGTGCTGGTCGACCCGGCGCTGGTCCGCAAGGCCCGCAAACGGGACCTGGGCCTGCTCGACCCGGTCGACGCGCTGTCCGTCGCCCTCACCGGCACCGCCGACGTGGACGGCGAGACGGTCCCGGCCGTCCCGGTGGGCGCGCTGGCCGCCCTGCGCGACCGCCTGACCGCGGGGATCCGCCCCGCCGAACCGCCCCCGGACCTTCAGGCGACCCTCCGGGACTACCAGCTCCGGGGCCTCGCCTGGCTCGAGTCGATGACCTCCCTCGGCCTCGGCGGCTGCCTCGCCGACGACATGGGCCTCGGCAAGACCGTCACCCTCATCGCCCTGCACCTGAAGCGGGCCCGCAGCGAACCCACCCTGGTCGTGTGCCCGGCCTCCCTGCTGGGCAACTGGCAGCGGGAGATCACGCGGTTCGCCCCCGGCGTGCCCGTGCGCCGCTTCCACGGCCCGGACCGCGGCCTGGACGGCCTGGACGGCGGCTTCGTCCTCACCACCTACGGCACCATGCGCTCGGCCGCCCCGGCCCTGGCCGAACGCGCCTGGGGCATGGTCGTCGCCGACGAGGCGCAGCACGTCAAGAACCCCTACTCGGCCACCGCCAAGGCGCTGCGCACCATCCCCGCCCCCGCGCGCGTGGCCCTGACCGGCACGCCCGTCGAGAACAACCTCTCGGAGCTGTGGGCCCTGCTCGACTGGACCACCCCGGGACTCCTCGGCCCGCTGAAGTCCTTCCGCGCCCGGCACGCGCGCGCCGTGGAGAACGGCGAGGACGAGGAGGCCGTGGAGCGCCTGGCCCGGCTGGTGCGGCCCTTCCTGCTGCGCCGCAAGAAGTCCGACCCGGGCATCGTGCCCGAACTGCCGCCCAAGACGGAGACCGACCACCCGGTCCCGCTCACCCGCGAACAGGGCGCGCTGTACGAGGCGGTGGTCCGCGAGTCGATGCTCGCCATCGAGACGGCCGAGGGCATGCCCCGCCGGGGCCTGGTGCTGAAGCTCCTCACGTCGCTGAAGCAGATCTGCGACCACCCCGCGCTGTTCCTCAAGGAAGAGCACACCCCGGCCTCCGGCGACCGGCTCGCCGCCCGCTCCGGGAAGCTGGCCCTGCTGGACGAGCTGCTGGACACCCTGCTCGCCGAGGACGGATCGGCCCTCGTGTTCACCCAGTACGTCGGGATGGCCCGCCTGATCACCTCGCATCTGGCGACCCGGGCCGTCCCGGTCGACCTCCTCCACGGCGGCACGCCGGTCCCCGAGCGGGAGCGCATGGTCGACCGCTTCCAGGCCGGTTCGACACCGGTTCTGGTGCTGTCGCTCAAGGCGGCCGGCACCGGCCTGAACCTCACCCGGGCGGGCCATGTGGTGCACTTCGACCGCTGGTGGAACCCGGCCGTCGAGGAGCAGGCGACCGACCGTGCCTACCGCATCGGCCAGACCCAGCCCGTGCAGGTGCACCGCCTCATCACCGAGGGCACCGTCGAGGACCGCATCGCCGAGATGCTCCAGTCCAAGCGGGCCCTGGCCGACGCCGTCCTGGGCTCCGGCGAGTCCTCCCTCACGGAGCTGACGGACCGGGAGCTGGCGGACCTGGTGTCGCTGCGGAGGTCGTCATGATGCCCCGCCAGGACCGCGCTCTGCCCGCCCGCCCGTGCCCGGGGAGGACGACATGACCGCCGGCCCGGCCGACGAGGCCCGCCGCGCCCTGCGGGAGGCCCGGGAGCGGGCGGCCCACGGCACCGACCAGGCACCTGCCGCCCGTCCGGAGCCGGCGCCCCGTCCCGAGCCGTCGTCCCGTACCGGCAGTGCTCCGGAGGACACCCCGTCGGCCGCGCCGCCGCAGCCGCCGGCACCCGACGCCCCCCGGGCGAACCGGGCGGAGAGCACCACGACCGGTGCTGAACCCTCTCGGGCCCCTGCCCGGGCGGGCACCGAGCGGCGTGGGGCGGACGTCGCGCGCGAGGCGCTGCGCGCCGCACGGGACGACGCGCGCCGGATCCGGGAGGAGACGGAGCGGGAGGGGGCCCGCCGCAGGCGCCGGGCCCGGCAGAGCGCCGTGGACGACAGGGCTGCGGCCGTGCGTCGCGCGAGCGTGGACGCCTCCGGCAGGGGCGCGCGTGACGTCCGGCAGTTGCTGTCCGACGCCTTCCGGATGCCGGGCACGCCGGACACGGCTGACGACGACCACGAGCCGGAGACCGGGCAGGGCGGCGGCACCCCTCGCACGGCCGACCTGCCGCACGGCCCCGCCCGCCGAGCCCCGCAGACGCCGCCCGGCGCACACGCCCCGGCCCCCGAGCCCTCAGAGCCCCCGGAGACGCCGGAGACCCGTCCCGAGCCCCCGAGCTCCCCGACCGGAACCAGCGACCTCGCCCCCACCCCCCACACCGACGCCCGGGCGACGTCGGCTCAGGACCACAACCGACCCCCTCGGCCCGCCCGGCCGAGCGCACCGGCCGTCGGCCCGGCTCCGGTCCCCGAGCCCCCGCCTTCCGCCCCGGTTCCCGTCACCGAGCCCCCGGCCGCCCCGGCTCCGCTCCTGGACCCCCCGGTCTCCGGGGGCCGCGCGGTCCGGTCCGCCCGATCCCCCCGTTCCATGGGTGCCCCCGCCCGCGATCACGAACTCCGGCGTACCTTCCCGCCGTTCCCACCGCGGGACGGTGACCGCTTCGCCGAGAGCTGGTGGGGAAACGCCTGGGTCGGGGCGCTGGAACAGGGCGCGCTGGACGTGAAACGGCTGGAGCGCGGGCGGGGATACGCGGGACAGGGGCACGTCGACGCCATCACGGTCACGCCCGGACTGGTGCTCGCCTACGTCCAGGGCAGCCGCCCCCGCCCCTACCGCGTCCAGGTGCGGCTGCGCACGCTCGACGACACCGACTGGGACCGTTTCCTGGACGCCGCCGCCGACCGCCCCGGCCACATCGCGGCGCTGCTCGACAAGGAGATGCCCCAGTCCCTCGCGGAGTGCGGCGTGCCGCTGCTGCCCGGCCCCGGAGACCTGGAGCCCCACTGCAGCTGCCCCGACCGCGCCCACCCCTGCAAGCACGCGGCCGCCCTCTGTTACCAGACCGCCCGGCTGCTCGACGCCGACCCCTTCGTCCTGCTCCTGCTGCGCGGCCGGGGCGAACGGGAGCTGCTCGACGCGCTGTCCCGGCTGAGCGCCACCCGCGCGGCGCGCGCCGCGCAGGACAGGGGCCCGGCGCCCCTGCCGGGCGTGCGGGCGGCCGAGGTCCTCGCCTCGCGCGCCCTCGCGCCCCTGCCCGCTCCACTGCCTCCGCTCGCGCATCCCGAGCAGCCCCCGGCCTACCCGGCGGCACCCGGGGGGCCGGACCCCTTCGCGCTGGACCAGTTGGCCACGGACGCCGCCGCCCGTGCCCACGCCCTGCTCGGCACCGGCCGCGACCCGGTCGGACAGCTGACCTTCTGGCAGGACGCGGTCCGTCTGGCCGCGGCCCGACCGGGCGCGGGGCTCACCGCCGGGACGCGGTCGCTGTACGCGTCCCTCGCCGCCGCGGCGGGCCGCACCCCGTCCGAGCTCGCCCGCGCGGTCGCCGCCTGGCGCCAGGGCGGCCTGGAGGGCCTCGCCGTGCTGGAGGAGCCGTGGGACCCGCCCGCCGGCCGATTCGACCGGGCCAGGCCCCTGCTCCTCGCCGCCGACCTGCCCGCCTTCCGCCCCTGGCGCAACCACCTCACGCACCCCCAGGGCCACCTCCAGCTCCGCCTCGGCCGCGACGGGCTCTGGTACGCCTACGAGTCCGAGCCGGGCCACGACGACTGGTGGCCGAGAGGCACGCCGGACCCGGACCCGGTCGGCGCCCTCACCGGCCTCGGCCTGCCCGGCGACCTGTGAGGGCGCCCCGGGCGCTGTCGGGTCCCCTGGCCGGGGAGGCGGCGTGAGAATCGCCTGGCCCGTCCTCAGTGCTCGTCACGAGCAGCCACGCTCCCCGGGCCGGTCACGCGGCCGCGCCGTACGGCGACGCCGGTACGGCGCCTGCATCCAGACGTGGGCCGGGACGCGTCGGCCGGCGGCATTCCGGGTTACCGGCGGTGCACGGTCTCCCATGCCGCGGCCAGGACGCGGGGGTGGTGACGGCCCTCCAGGACGCCGGGCGGGTGCTCGCCGAGCCCGAGGAGCCGGGCCACCGCTGTCCAGGCGGTGCGGACGGAGTACTCGACGGTGCACACGACGTCGTCCGGCACGTCGGCGAACGGGCCGATGAAGGCGAGATTGACGGATCCCTCGGGCACCACCTTGGGCCGGTCGTCGCGGCGGCGGGCCAGGAATTGACTGGTGGCGTACGGCATGAGGCAGGGAACGACGGTGGAGGCCGTCCGGATCCGGTCGGCCACGGTCTCGTCGAACGGCAGATGGTGCAAGACCTCTTCGAGGATCTCCCGGCCGGAACACATCGTCATGGGCTTGGGCGTGTGGTTGCCGGCGCGGCCGGGGTGCAGGGCATAACCCCACCAGACCGAGACGCCTTCGGGCTGTTCTGGGTGGACGGGCCGGCGCGGGGCAGCGATGGTGAGCAGCCAGTTGGAGCCGGTGAGGGTCATCAGGCCGCCACGGCCGGTCTCGCCGCCGCTGAACTCCTCCAGTGCGTCGAGGAGGACGCTGCCGCGGGTGGTCACCGTGAACGACTCGCAGCGGGACTCCTTGACGTGCTTGTCGAAGGCGGTCGGGTCGCCGAAGTCCTCGCGCCCACGGGACAGCCGGTGCCAGAGCAGCCAGGTGTCCGAGCGATGGGCGTGCGGGGGCGGTGCGCAGTTGTGCGAGCCGAGGCTGACGGCGTCGTCGATCGAGCCGTTGGTGACCAGGACCAGGTCCTCGGGGGCCACCTCGATCTGCTCGTCACGGCCGTTGCGGGACAGGTAGATGCGCTCGACCCTCGTACTCCTGCGGCCCGGCGCGAAGCCGAGATCGGTGACGTGGGCTCCGGTCCGGACGGTCACGCCCTGTTCACGCAGCCAGTCGGTCAACGGCCGCACGATGGAGTCGTACTGGTTGCGGCGGGCGTGGTGCATGCCCGGCATGGCGGCGAACTCGGGAAGGAGAGGGAGGAAGCGCCTGAGGCAGCGGCGGAACTCGACGGCGCTGTGCCAGGGCTGGAAGGCGAACGTGGTGCACCACAGCAACCAGAAGTTCGTGGTGAAGAAGTGCTCGCCGAAGCAGTCCGTGATGCGCTTGCCGTCCAGGTGTCCCTCGGGGGTGGCCAGGCAGCGGACCAAGTCCAGCCGGTCGCGCTCGGAGAACCCCGTCGAGCGGGTGTCGACGGTCCTCCCGTCGCCGTCGACGAGCCGGGCGATGCCTCCTCCTGTGAAGTCCTCGTGGCCGGTCAGGATTTCCTGGGTGACCGACACCGAGGGGTCGTCGAGGGTGGGAATGCCGGACAGCAGGCCCTGGGCGCAGCGGAATTCGGACTCGAACATCCGCCCGCCGAGCAGGGGGTGGCCGGCGGCGGCCGTGCCGCCCGCGTCCAGGCCGCCGTCGATGTTCCGCTGCTCCTCGAAGAGGTGGATGTCCGCTCCGTCGAAGTCACCGTCGCGGATCAGGAACGTGGCCGCGGCGAGCGCCGCGATCCCGCTGCCCACCAGATAGGCCTTCGCCATCACACAACCCCTCTTTCTCGCCCGCTGATCGGGAACGCACGGCATCAGCGTGTCCCGCGTCCGTGAGGCCCGTCAGTGGGCCATTGGTCACCCTCGTGGGCTGAACGGCCCGCCGGAGCGGCCGCCACGTGCAGGCACGGGGAACCACAGGGCCCGGCCGGTGGACCGTCACCGACCGGGCCTGTCCTCACCGCAGGCCTACGCCGGGTGAGAGTCCGTCGTACCGCTGCCTTCCGCGGGAGGCGGGGTGCCGGGGCCGCCGCGCCACGGCGGGGCCGGCGTCCGATGGTCGTCGTGTCCGGTGTGGGCCGCCTTGTCGATCTGGCGGCGCAGCCGGTCCTGGAGCCGGTCGACGACCTCACGGCCGGTGCCCTCCTCGGCGAGAACGACGACCTCACGCCGCCCGACGTGCAGCGACGCCGTCGCCGACCACGGACGGTCCACGTGGTGAGCGGCCGCCTTCGCGAGCCGCACCTCGCCGGTGAGGGCGGGAACGCCCGGCCGGCCGATGACGGCGTCGATCTTCTCGCGGGCGTACGCCAGGGTGTCCTCGTCCACCTCGCCGTCCGAACGCACCAGCACGCCGGGAGTGGTGGTCGGGAAGTCATTGCCGGTCATGTCGCTTCCTTTCCTGGAAGTACGGTGGGACGTCCGGTGTTCAGGCCCCCGGGCCGGGCAGCCACAGGTCGGGACCGAAGACCTCGTAGCGGATGCGCTGTGCCGGAATTCCTGCACCCAGCAGCTGCGTGCGGACCACGCGCATGAACGGCAGCGGGCCGCACAGGAACACCGTTGCGCCCTCGGGCAGTTCGATGCCGTCGAGGTTCATCAGACCCTCGCGGGCGCCGGGTTCCTCCGGGCCGGGCTGCTCGTACCAGAAGACCGCGCGGGCCCCCGTCAGTTGCCCGACCAGCTCACCTGTCTCGGTACGCAGGGCGTGGTCGGCGGGGGAGCGGTCGGCGTGCAGGACCAGGACCGGGCGGGTCGAGCCGAGGGCGGCGAGCCGGGCCAGGATGCCTGCCATCGGGGTGCCGCCGATGCCCGCGGAGACCAGGACGACCGGAGTGGTGGCGTCGGCCGGCTCGTCGAGGAAGACGTCCCCGAAGGGAGCGGAGAGCGCCAGCTCGTCGCCCTCGTGCACCCGGTCGTGCAGCAGGTTGGAGACCTCGCCGTCCGGCGCCCCGGCCGCCCCGGCGACCCGCTTGACGGTGATGCGCCGCAGATTCCCGCCCGGGTCGGAGGACAGACTGTACTGGCGCAACTGGTGCACTCCGTCGGGCATGCGCAGGCGGACGCTGACGTACTGGCCCGCCCGCGCCCGCGGCGCTGGCCGGCCGTCGGCGGGTCGGAGCAGGAAGGACACCACGTCCGGAGTCTCCGTGCGGCGCTCGACGACCGTCCACTGCCGCCAGATCCGGCCGGGCTCCACGCCCGCGTCCTGGTACAGGCGGGCCTCCCGGCCGATCAGAGCGCCGGCCATCAGCCAGTACACCTCGTCCCAGGCAGCCGCCACCTCGGGAGTGACGGCGTCGCCGAGGACCTCGGCTATCGCGCCGAACAGGTACTTGTGCACGATCGTGTACTGGTCGTCGGTGACTCCGACGGCGGCGTGCTTGTGCGCGATCCGGTCCAGCAGGGTGTCCGGGCGGGTGTCCGGATCGTCGAGCAGGGCGGTCGCGAACCCGGCGATCGAGCCGGCCAGCGCTCGGCGCTGGGCCCCGCTGGCCTGGTTGCCGCGGTTGAACATCCCGTCCAGCAGCTCGGGCCGGTCACGGAACATCGCGCCGTAGAAGCGCGTCGTGATCTCGTCGAGCGCGCCGGCCACGGCGGGCAGTGTGGCACGGACCACGGCGGCGGATTCTGCGGACAGCATGATGCCTCCCGGACAGGGGCTGATGAGGGGGAGCGGGCCGCCTCCGATGGGGGCGGCCGTTTCCTGTGTATCAGGCACCGGGCGGCATTTCGGCGGCGTTCGCCGGTGCGGGGCGAAGAGGGGCCGAAGGGCCCCATGGATCAGGGAACACCGGTCCCACGACCCGGTCCGCCGCAGGGTCGTACGGCACCGGGAAGACCTCCTGTCGGCTCTGTCCGTGCAGTCCCTCAAGGGAAGCGCCCGAGCCGGGGCGCGCTGGCCCGCGCCCCGCGAGCCCGGCGCTGCGAAGGGACCGGGCGGTCTGCTGCCCGCGGCACCACCTCCGGTCTGCGGCCACCGCCGTCGGCGGAGTGGGAGAGATCCGTTCC
Organism: Streptomyces sp. NPDC047880; assembly: GCF_040706515.1. NCBI lineage: Bacteria > Bacillati > Actinomycetota > Actinomycetes > Kitasatosporales > Streptomycetaceae > Streptomyces > Streptomyces sp. NPDC047880. The sequence goes on from NZ_JBEZOK010000028.1 coordinate 73,692, forward strand.
CGGCCGACGGTGTCCGCCAGGCCGTACGCGGTCAGGTCGTCCAGCGGGTCCTGCTTGCCGCGGGCGAGGGCGAAGGCGACGCCGCGGCGGGTGAGTTCGCGGTGGAGTTCGCCGACGGCGTCCAGGGCGGTGATGCCGGCCTCCCCATCGGCCTCGGCGTCGAGGACGAACCAGCGGACCGGTTCGGGCTGTTCGTCGACGGCGGCCGGGGCCCGGCGGCGGAAGGTCTCGGCGTTGGCGGAGAACAGCGGGGCCGGGAGGGTGGGGACCATTGGCCCCGGACCGGGGACCTGCGGTCTCTGCACCGCGGCCTGCCCTCACCACCACCCTGGCGTCGCAACCCGATTCAGGAGGTGGACAGCATGTCCCGCAACGTCACCGTGGGCCTCGACGGCTCGCCCGAGAGCCGTGCGGCCGCCGAGTGGGCGGCCCGTGAGGCCAAGCTGCGCGGCCTGCCGCTGCGGCTGGTGCACGTCTGGGAGCCCGTCCCGGAGCCGATGGCGCAGGCCCCGCTGCTGGGCGCCGAGACGCAGGCGCACTGGAGCGAGCGGATTCCGCGTGAGGCGGCTGAGGGACTCCGTCTGCGCCACCCCGGCGTGCAGGTGGAGACGGAGCAGATTCCGGGGCGGCCGATGGACGCGTTGGCGAAGACGTCCAAGGACGCTGAACTGCTGGTCCTCGGCTCACGTGGGCTGAGCGGTGTCGGCGGGTTCCTCGTCGGGTCCGTGGGCATGTCCGTGATCGCGCACACGGACACCCCCGTCGTCCTGGTACGGGCCGGGGAGCAGGCAGCCGACGAACATGAGAAGGACCCCGCCGGTCTTCCGTCCGCCGCCACGCCGTACCGGCCCGTGGTGCTCGGCCTCGACACGGGCCACCCCGATGACACGGTGATCGCTTTCGCCTTCGAGGAGGCCGCCCGTCGCGACACCGCCCTGCGGGCCGTGCACGGCTGGAACCTTCCGCCCTATTTCGCCTACGGCCTGCCCGCCGACCTCGAGCTCAACGCCGAACTGGGGCGGCAGGAGGCCGCCGCCCTCACCGAGGTGCTGCGGCCCTGGCGGCAGAAGTACCCGGATGTCCATGTGGTCGAGGAGTCCCGCTCCGGCAGCCCCTCCAACCACGTCATCGACGCCTCCCGTGAGGCGTCCCTCGTCGTCGTCGGCCGCCGGGTCCGCCGCAGCCCGTTCGGCGTCCACATCGGACCCGTCACGCACGCGGTACTGCACCACGCCGCCGCCCCCGTGGCCGTCGTCGCGCACGACTGACTGAGCTCGGTGGAGGAGTGGAGATCATGAACGCGGCTGTCGAGCGATCCCTCGGCGGGCCCTTGGCCGTGGGCGTGGATGGCTCCGAGCCGAGTCTGCGGGCCGTCGACTGGGCGGCCGACGAGGCCGCGCTGCGCGGAGTGTCACTGCGGGTGGTGTACGCCTGCCGGTGGGCGCGGTACGAGGGTGCTGCCCTCGCCCGGGAGCTCGGCAGGCCGACCGCGCTGCCCCTGGCCCAGGACGTGGTGGGCGCAGCCGCCGAGCGGGCCCGCTGCCGGCACCCCGGTCTCCGGGTGAGCGCCGCTGTGGTGCTCGAGGAGCCGGAGTACGCCTTGGTCCGCGAGGGGCGGAACGCCTGCGCGCTGGTGGTGGGCACCCGCGGCCGCAGCGGCATCGCGGAGATGCTGCGCGGTTCCGTCAGCCTGGCCGTCGCCGCGCACGCCGACTGCCCGGTGATCGTGCTGCGCGGCAGCCACGACAACCAGGCGACGCCGCCGGTTCGCGGTCGGGTCGTCGTGGGCGTCGGCGAGGACGCGAAGGCCTCGGCGGCGGTGAGGTTCGCCGCCGAGGAGGCGCGGCGACGCGGGGTGCCTCTGGAAGCCGTACGGGCCTGGCGCTGCCCCGCACACGAGAGCACCGACCATCCGCTGCTCGCCGGGGAACCCGCGCGGCTGCACGAGGAGCGGGCCGTCGAGCACCTCGAGGCGGCGCTGCGGGAGCTCCCGGCGGGTGCCGATGTGCAGCGGCGCACCGTCGAGGGCCACCCCCGCCGGGTGCTGGTGGACGCCTCGCACCGTGCCGACCTCCTGGTCGTCGGCGCCGAGCGCCGGGAGGGGCACATCGGACTCCAGCTCGGCCGCGTGGCCCACGCGATGCTGCACCACTCCGCCTGCCCGGTCGCGATCGTGCCGCATCAGGGGCACCTCGCCTGACCGGTGCCTGCTGAGGCTCGCCGCGTGATCGGGGACGCAGGTCCGCACATCGCGCGGCGGGCGCCCTCAGCCGGCCGACGGCGGACCTTCCGGCAACGCACCGGCGGCGGCACCTCGTACTGACTGCCGCCCGATGCCGGCACCTCTCCCGAAGGCCTGGATCACTGGGGAGTCGTAGCGGCGTGACAAGGGTCGTTCTCCGGGACGGCCGGGACCGAAGGCCCCCCCGGTCCCCGTCTCACGCGGTTCAGTATGGAAAGCCGCAGTACCGCTGTACCAGGCTGAAGGCAGGTGGCTCATGTATCCCAACGACGGTTTCCGCGAACTCGGGCGGCAGGAATGTCTGCGGCTGATGACCAAGGTGCCCGTCGGCCGCATCGTCTTCACGCGCCGGGCCCTGCCCGCCGTACTGCCGGTGAACTTCAGCCTCGACGACGACGGCGCGGTACTGCTGCGCACGTCCGCGGCTTCGGATCTGGTCCGCGCGGTCGACGGCACGGTGGTGGCCTTCGAGGCAGACGACGTCGACGCGGCCCGGCAGTCCGGCTGGAGCGTCGTCGTCACGGGCCCTGCCACGGTGGTGACGGACGCCGCCGAGCACGAACGCCTGGCCCGCACCGGCCCGGTCTCCTGGGTGCCCGCGCCGCAGGAGGTCTTCGTCCGCATCGAGCCCGAGCTGGTCACCGGGCGTGAACTCGTCGGCGGACGCACCCTGTACGGGGTGGACCTCGGCGCTTGACGGTCTCCTCCGGCCTCACCGGCGAGAGCTCCCTCGCCCGGCCCGGGGAATCCGCCCGGGGCCGTTCGTCCCGATGGGAGGGGCCGCACGGCGTGCGGACGGGTTCCATCGGCCCCTGCCCCTGCCCGCCGCGGACGACGAGCATCCTGCGAGGACCCGCTGTGGGATCGGCCCCCCGGCCGGCCGGCGCGGGCTCGCCTCCGCCCTCGGCGTCACGCCGAAGGAAACCCCCGCGCACGGAAGGGAAGGGAGAAGACCATGACTGATCGTCATGTCGTCGTCGGAGTGGACGGTTCACTGGCCGCCGTACGGGCCCTGGACTGCGCCACCGAGGAGGCGGCGCGCCGCTGCCTGGCGTTGCGCGTCGTCCACGCCGTGGCCGATCGCGACGAGGCCGGCCCCATTCTGGCGTCGGCCGCCGCACGGGTCCACGAACGCCGTCCCGGTCTGCGGGTGGAGACCAGGGCCGTGGAGGACGCCGCCGTGCGGGCGCTGGCGCGGGAGAGCGAGGGCGCGGCCCTCACCGTCGTGGGCACCCGGGGGTTCGGCACTGTCTCCGGCCTGCTCGCGGGCTCGGTGAGCTGGCGCCTCGCCGCACACGTGCACAGTCCGCTGCTGGTCGCCCGCGGGGACCATCCCCGCGACGAGGGACGCGAGGTACTGCTCGGCCTGGAGAGCGACGCCGACCAGGCCGCGGCCGCCCATGCCTTCCAGGAAGCGGCACTGCGCGGCGCCCGGCTGCGTGTGCTGCACGCCTCGACGCACCGGCACACCAGGCCCGAGCTGCCCTCGCCGGTGGCCGCGACGAGCCGGGGCCAGAAGCGCCAGGCCCTGATCGACCGGGCGGAAGAGGCCGTGCCGCGGTTCACCATCGCCCACCTGCGCGAGGAGTATCCGCAGGTGGAGGTCGACAGCCGCACGGTTCGCACCGGCCCGGCCCACGCCCTGCTGGCGGGCACGCGCGAGGCCGGCGTCGTGGTCATCGGCATGCGCCGGAGCGCGGTCCGGCTGGGGCCACCGGTCGGCCCGGTCGCACATGTCCTGCTTCAGAACTCCCACTGTCCTGTCGTGCTCGTGCCAAGGGCCGGATGACGGGCCGCCGCGATCCCGGATGGCCCGGTCGGCCCTATCGGGCACCCGGCGGCCGGGGGGAGTGTAAGAGGCACGGACCCGCACGCACCCACCGAACCCCGACCCGGAAGGGACCGATGATGTCCGACGACACGCAGCGGACGCCCACCCCGCTCTCCGACGACGAGCTGAGACTGCTGGACGTCCACTGGCGCGCCGCCAACTACCTGTCCGTCGGCCAGATCTACCTGATGGCGAACCCCCTGCTGACCGAGCCGCTGCGCCCGGAGCACGTGAAGCCGCGGCTGCTCGGCCACTGGGGCACCTCACCCGGGCTGAACCTCGTGTACACCCACCTCAACCGCGTCATTCGGGCCCGGGACCTGGACGCCCTGTGCATCTGGGGCCCCGGCCACGGCGGCCCCGCGGTGGTCGCCGGATCCTGGCTGGAGGGCTCGTACACCCAGACCTACCCCGACGTCACCCGCGACGCGGCCGGCATGGCCCGGCTGTTCAGGCAGTTCTCCTTCCCCGGCGGCGTACCCAGCCATGTCGCACCCGAGACCCCCGGTTCCATCCATGAGGGCGGCGAGCTGGGCTACTCCCTCTCGCACGCGTACGGAGCGGCTCTCGACAACCCGGAGCTTCTGGTCGCCTGCGTGATCGGCGACGGAGAGGCGGAGACCGGCCCGCTGGCCGCCTCCTGGCACTCCAACAAGTTCCTCGACCCCGTCCAGGACGGCGCCGTCCTGCCGATCCTCCACCTCAACGGCTACAAGATCGCCAACCCGACGGTCCTCGCGCGGCTCCCGGAGCCCGAGCTCGACGACCTCCTGCGCGGCTACGGCCACGACCCGATCCACGTTGCCGGGGACGACCCCGTCGCCGTCCACCGCGCGATGGCGCAGGCCATGGACACCGCTGTGGACCGCATTGCCGCGATCCGGCGCGCCGCACGCGAGGAGGGCGCGACCGAGCGCCCCCGCTGGCCGATGATCGTGCTGCGCACCCCCAAGGGCTGGACCGGCCCGGCCGAGGTCGACGGCCTGCCGGTGGAAGGCACGTGGCGGTCCCATCAGGTCCCCCTGTCCGGCGTCCGCGACAACCCGGAACATCTGAGGCAGCTGGAAGCGTGGCTGCGTTCGTACCGGCCGGAGGAACTGTTCGACGACCACGGCCGCCCCACCCCCGACGTCCTGGCCTGCGTCCCGGACGGCGCACGCAGGCTCGGTGCCACCCCGCACGCCAACGGCGGGCTGCTGGTGCGCGAACTGCCCCTGCCGCCCCTGGGGCGGTACGCCGTCGAGGTCGACAAGCCCGGCGCGACCCTGCACGAGCCCACCCGCGTCCTCGGGGACCTGCTGCACGACGTCATGCGGGCCACCGCTGACCGGCGCGATTTCCGCCTCGTCGGCCCCGACGAGACCGCCTCGAACCGGCTGCAGGCCGTCTACGCGGCCAGCGGTAAGGCATGGCAGGCCCGCACCCTGGAGGTGGACGAGCATCTCGACCGGCACGGCCGGGTGATGGAGATCCTGTCCGAACACACCTGTCAGGGCTGGCTCGAGGGCTACCTGCTGACGGGCCGGCACGGACTGTTCTCCTGCTACGAGGCGTTCGTGCACATCATCGACTCGATGGTCAACCAGCACATCAAGTGGCTGCGCACCTCGCGCCGTCTGCCCTGGCGCGCCCCCATCGCCTCCCTCAACTACCTGCTGACCTCCCATGTGTGGCGGCAGGACCACAACGGCTTCTCCCACCAGGACCCCGGCTTCGTCGACCACGTCCTCAACAAGAGCCCCGAGGCCGTGCGGGTCTATCTGCCGCCGGACGCCAACACCCTGCTCTCGGTGGCCGACCACGCCCTGCGCAGCCGCGACTACGTCAACGTGATCGTGGCCGGCAAACAGCCCTGCTTCGACTGGCTGTCCATGGAGCAGGCCGAGGCGCACTGCGCGCGTGGCGCGGGCATCTGGGAGTGGGCGGGCACCGAGGACGGCTCCCGCGAACCGGACGTGGTGCTGGCGTGCGCCGGTGACGTGCCCACCCAGGAGGTGCTGGCCGCGGCCCAGTTGCTGCGCCGGAACCTGCCCGAGCTGACGGTCCGCGTCGTCAACGTGGTCGACATCGCCCGGCTGATGCCGAGCGAGGAACACCCGCACGGCATGAGCGACTTCGAGTACGACGGCCTGTTCACCACCGACAAGCCGGTGATCTTCGCCTACCACGGCTACCCCTGGCTGATCCACCGCCTGGCCTACCGCCGCACCGGTCACAAGAACCTGCACGTGCGCGGCTACAAGGAGATCGGCACCACGACCACGCCGTTCGACATGGTGGTCCGCAACGACCTCGACCGCTACCGCCTGGTCATGGACGTCATCGACCGCGTCCCCAGCCTGGCGGTACGCGCCTCGGCCGTACGCCAGCGGATGGAGGACGCCCGGCTGCGCCACCACGACTGGATCCGCGCCCACGGGACCGACCTGCCGGAGGTCGCCGACTGGTCCTGGGACGGCTGACGGCTTCCGGCGACCCGTTCGCCGACCGCCACCTCGTCTGCGCCGTCGTCCTCAGTGCCCTCGCGGCCGCGGGCGACGGCGCCACCCGGGGTCCCTGACCGGGCTCAACGGCCCGGCATGTGAGGGACTGATGGCGCGCCCCGGGTGCGCCGACAGGCCCTCCCCGCGGGCAGCGCGGGCGACGAGCATCGACAGTGCAGAGATCCTGCGTGCTGAGTGAGGGAGAGACCCGCGATGACGGCAACGGTGACGGCTGGACCCCGGGCGACGGCCGAGGCATGGCGAGGCTTCGCCGGTACGCGCTGGCGGGACCGGATCGATGTGCGCGACTTCATCCAGGCCACCTACACGCCGTACGAGGGCGACGCCGGCTTCCTGACCGGCCCGACCGAGCGCACCCGCACGGTCTGGGGCAAGGTCAGCGCCCTGTTCCCCGAGGAGCGGCGGCGCGGCATCCTCGACGTGGACACCGCAACCCCGTCGACGATCACCTCGCACGCGCCCGGCTACATCGATCCGGACCGTGAACTGATCGTCGGTCTGCAGACTGACGCCCCGCTCAAGCGCGCGATCATGCCCAACGGCGGTCTGCGGATGGTGGAGAACGGCCTGAAGGCGTACGGCTACGAGCCCGACCCCTTCGTCACCAAGGTCTTCGGCGGCTACCGCAAGACCCACAACGACGGAGTCTTCGACGCGTACACCCCCGAGATGCGCGCCGCCCGCAAGGCGGGGATCATCACCGGCCTCCCGGACGCCTACGGCCGCGGCCGGATCATCGGCGACTACCGGCGCGTCGCCCTGTACGGCACCGACCGGCTCATCGAGGCCAAGCGCGCCGAGCGTGCCCTGCTGGACGCACAGCCGTCCGGCCCTGACGTCATCCGCGACCGCGAGGAGCTGGCCGAGCAGATCAGGGCGCTGGGAGAACTGGCGCGGATGGCGGCCACGTACGGCTGCGACGTCACCCGGCCCGCCACCACCGCGCACGAGGCGGTGCAGTGGCTCTACCTCGGCTTCCTGGCCGCGGTGAAGGAGCAGAACGGCGCCGCGATGTCGCTGGGCCGCACCTCGACGTTCCTGGACGTCTACCTCCAGCGCGACCTGGACGAGGGGACCATCGACGAGACCCGCGCCCAGGAGCTGATCGACGACTTCGTGATCAAGCTGCGGATCGTGCGCTTCCTGCGCACCCCCGAGTACGACGCCCTGTTCTCCGGCGACCCCACCTGGGTGACCGAGTCCATCGGCGGCGTCGGCGCCGACGGCCGTCCGCTGGTCACCCGCAGCTCCTTCCGCTTCCTGCAGACCCTGTACAACCTCGGTCCCGCCCCGGAGCCCAACCTCACGGTGCTGTGGTCGCCACGGCTGCCCGAGGGGTTCAAGCGTTTCTGCGCGCAGGTCTCCATCGACACCAGCGCGATCCAGTACGAGTCCGACGAGCTGATGCGCCCGCGCACCGGCGACGACACCGCGATCGCCTGCTGCGTCTCCGCGATGGCCGTGGGCAAGCAGATGCAGTTCTTCGGTGCCCGCGTCAATCTCGCCAAGGCCCTCCTGTACGCGATCAACGGCGGCCGGGACGAGATGACCGGTGAACAGATCGCGCCTGCGGCGCCCGCGCTGACCCGCGATCACCTCGACTACGAGCAGCTGCGGGCCGCGTACGACCACATGCTCGACTGGCTTGCGGCCACGTACGTCGACACCCTCAACGTCATCCACTACATGCACGACAAGTACGCCTACGAGCGCATCGAGATGGCCCTGCACGACCACCCCGTGCACCGCTTCATGGCCTGCGGCATCGCCGGCCTCTCGGTCGCCACCGACAGCCTGTCCGCGGTCAGGTACGCCCGCGTGAAGGTCGTCCGCGACGCCACCGGACTCGCCGTCGACTACGAGATCGAGGGCGACTACCCGGCCTACGGCAACAACGACGACCGTGCCGACGCCATCGCCGCCGACCTGGTGAGGTCGTTCATGGCGAAGGTCCGCAAGCACCCCGCCTACCGGAACGCCGAGCACACCCAGTCCGTGCTGACCATCACCTCCAACGTCGTGTACGGCAAGCACACCGGCAACACCCCCGACGGCCGCCGCGCCGGCCGGCCCTTCGCCCCGGGCGCGAACCCCATGAACGGCCGCGACCGGCACGGCGTGGCGGCCTCGGCCCTCTCCGTGGCCAAGCTCCCGTACGAGGACGCTCGCGACGGCATCTCGCTGACCACGACGATCACGCCCGAGGGCCTCGGGCACGATCCGGCCGAGCGGGCGGGCCACCTGGCCGGCATCCTGGACGCGTACATGGCCTCCGGCGGCTTCCACATGAACGTCAACGTCCTGGACCGGAAGACACTCGAGGACGCCATGGAACACCCCGAAAAGTACCCGGAGCTGACGGTCCGGGTCTCCGGGTACGCCGTCAACTTCGTCCGCCTGACCCGCGAGCAGCAGCTCGACGTGATCAGCCGCACCTTCCACGGATCGCTGTGAACACCACCGTCGAGCCGGTGACGGGCCGGGTCCACTCCTGGGACCTGTCCACGGGAGTGGACGGTCCGGGGACCCGGTTCGTGCTGTTCCTCAGCGGCTGTCCGCTGCGCTGCCTGTACTGCGCCAACCCGGACACCTGGCACATGCGCGACGGCAGGCGGACCACCGTCGACGAGGTGATGGCCGAGATCGAGAAGTACCGGCCCTTCATCACCACCGCGGGCGGGGGAGTGACCCTCACCGGCGGCGAGGCCCTGCTCCAGCCCGCCTTCACGGCCGGGATCCTCCGCCGCTGCAAGGAGCTGGGACTGCACACCGCCCTGGACACCTCCGGTTTCCTCGGCGCCCGGGCCACCGACGCACTGCTCGGCGACACCGACCTGGTCCTGCTGGACATCAAGTCCTTCGACATCCGCACCTACCGGAGGCTGACCGGCGGAGACCTCGCCCCCACCCTCACTTTCGCCACCCGCCTGGACCGGCTCGGGGTCCCGGTGTGGATCCGCTACGTCCTCGTGCCCGGCTGGACCGACGACCCGGCGGCCGTCGACGGGCTCGGCGCGTTCCTCTCCGGGCTCGGCAACGTCGACCGGGTGGACGTCCTGCCGTTCCACAAGCTCGGCGCCCACAAGTACGACGCGCTGGGCATCCCCTTCCCGCTGCGCGACACACCGGCACCGGATCCGGAGCTGACGGAGCGGGTGCGCGAGCAGTTCCGGGAGCACGGCATGCGGGCCCTGTGAGCGGCGGGCACACCACGGACGGACGGGCACCCGCGAAACGCCCTCCGGTGAGACGGCGCATTCCGGGGGGCGTTGCGACACCGCGGTGAGCCGATCAGGCCGCGAGCAGATCAGACAGACGCTCGGCCGGGGGTTTCCCGGCCGAGCGTCCTGCGTGGGCCGGCCAGTGGGTTCGGCGGCGACCGCGGCCAGGTCCCTGCGGATGCGCCGGGTCAGGTCAGTGCGCTGCTGCCGGGGGCCGGGGGCCCGGCCGCCTGCCGCTTCCTCAGCGCCGCTGCAGTACCTCGGCGATGCGGATGAACCCGTCCGTGCCGTGGCCCAGGCCGATGACGCGGCGGGCCATGCCCTCTGCCGCGCGCATCACGCCCGCGTCGATGCCGTGCCCTTCAGAGGTTTGCACGATGTGGGCCATGGACGAGGCCGCCGAGGTGATCGGGTTGCCCTCGCCGGAGAGGTCGCCACTGTCCACACCCTCCGCGGCCTGCTCGAAGAGTGGCGGGAGGATCGCGCCTATCCCCTTGGCGAACGGGGCCAGCTCCCGCGCGGTGACACCTTCGGCCCTGGCCACCGCCAGGGCGTGGGCATAGCCCGCCATGGCAGTCCAGAAGATGTCCAGCAGCGCGATGTCGTAGGCGGCCGCCCGGCCGATCTCCTCGCCGAGGTGGGTGTGGGTGCCGCCCAGCGCCCGAAGGATGGGCAGATGCGTGCGGTAGAGCTTCTCGGGACCGCTGTGGATGAAGACCGCGGCAGGCGTTCCGATGGTCGTGGTCGGTGTCATGATGGCGCCGTCCAGGTAGCGAATGCCGTGCCCGGCCGCCCAGGCTGCCGTTTCGCGGGCCCGGGCCGGGGTGTCGGCGGTCAGGTTCACCACGGTGCGGCCCTTGAGCGCGTCGGTCACCGCCTCCCGCCGCACCAGGGCGTCCACGGCTTCGTAGTTCACCACGCAGACCACGGTCAGCCCGCTCGCCGCGACCGCGTCTTCGGCGGATCGGGCGCCGACCGCTCCTCGCTCGACCAGATCGCGGTCCCTGCCCGGTGTCCGGTTCCAGACCGTCGTCCGCAGGCCGGCATCCAGGAACGCTCCGGCCAGAGCTCGGCCCATCGGCCCGAGACCCAGCACGGTGACAGCTAACTGTTGGGAGTGTGAAGACATGTTTGTTCAACCTCTGTAGAAGTATCGGATGACATGATGAAAGGGGCTCACGTGACGCGAAGCCGCGCCGGCGACACGAACGTCTGCGGAGTGACCGCCGCCATTGCCGTGATCGACGGCAAGTGGAAGACCGCTCTGCTGTGGCTGCTGGAATCCGGTCCGTGGCGCCCCGGGGAGCTGCGGCGCCGGCTGCCGGGCCTCAGCGAGAAGGTGCTGACTCAGTCGCTCCGCGAGATGGAGGCTGACGGACTGGTGCACCGGGCGGTGCACGACGAGCTACCGCTGAAAACGGTGTACTCCCTCACCCCGTTCGGCCGCGAGCTGTCGGACGCCCTGGGGCCCGTCTCGGACTGGGGGCACCGCCGCCTGGAGAAGCTCGCCCAGGCACAGTCGGCCTCCTCACGCCCGGTCACTCCCGCCTCATTCGGATACGGCGCCCCTCACGACGCCGTGTGACCAGGTTCCGTTCTGCCTCCCCGCACCGGCAAGTACCCACAAAAAAGTGGGTACTGAGGGCGGTGGTCTCTCAAGGCCGGGCGTTCACGGAGGGGGCGTTCACGGAAGGGGCCTCTCCGCCGGGGCGGGAAGCGCCGAACTGGGAAGCACCGAACTCGCCAGGTGCGCCGGCCCGGCCGTAATAGGCCGCTCGCATGATTCCTTCCATGTCGTCGAGCATCGGCATCCGCGGGTTGGCCGGCGCGCACTGATCCTCGTAGGCGTTCAGCGCCTGCTGGGGCAGCGCGCCGAGGAAGCTGCGCTCGTCCACGCCGAGAGCCTTGAAGGACGCTTCGATGCCGACCGCGTCGCGCAGCCGCTCCACGGCGTCGGCGAGGGACTCCACACTCTCCGCCGGGGTGGCGGCGGCCAGCCCGAGGCTTCGGGCGATGTCCTGGAAGCGTTCCGGAGCGCGGTAGTTCTCGTACTTGGGCCAGCCGGTCAGCTTGGCCGGGACCGTTCCGTTGTAGCGGATGACGTGGGGGAGAAGCACGGCGTTGGTGCGGCCGTGGGCGATGTGGAAGGTGGCGCCGAGGGTGTGGGACATGGCGTGGACGATGCCGAGGAAGGCGTTGCCGAAGGCCATGCCCGCGATGGTGCCCGCGTTGTGCATCTTCTCCTGTGCGTCCGGGCGGGCCGCACGGTCGTTCACCGCCGCCTCGATGTTGTCGAAGACCAGGCGGATCGCGTGCAGGGCGAGGCCGTCGGTGAAGTCGTTGGCGTAGACGGACACATAGGCCTCGATGGCGTGCGTCAGGGCGTCGAAACCGCTGTCGGCCGCCAGCGCCGGAGGCAGCCCGGTGGTGAGGAGCGGGTCGACGATGGCGACGCTGGGCGTGAGCGCGTAGTCGGCCAGCGGGTACTTCTTGCCCGTCGCCGGGTCGGAGATCACCGCGAACGGGGTGACCTCGGCGCCGGTTCCGGAGGTGGTGGGCACACACACCAGGCGCGCCAGCTTGCCGAGCACGGGGAAGCGGAAGGCGCGCTTGCGGATGTCGGAGAACTTGTGCCGCATGTCCGCGAAGTCGATGTCCTTGCCGTCGGCCTGCTGCTCGTAGAGCAGCCACATCACCTTGGCGGCGTCCATGGGCGAACCGCCGCCCAGCGCGATGATCGTGTCCGGACGGAAGTCGCCCATGAGGCGGGCCCCACGGCGAACGGAGTCGATGCTCGGCTCCGGCTCGACGTTGTCGATGATCTGGACGGTCACCGGCTCACGACGGCGCTGCAGGACGTGGGTGACGCGGTCGACGAAACCGAGGCGGGTCATGGTGGCGTCGGTGACGATCGTGACGCGGTGGACCCCCGGCATGTCGGCGAGGTAGCGGATGGCCTGCGGCTCGAAGTAGATCTTCGGCGGGACCTTGAACCACTGGAGGTTGTTGCGGCGGGTGGAGACCCGCTTGACGTTCAGGAGCTGGGGAGCGGAGACGTTGTTGGACACCGACGTGCTGCCCCAGGAGCCGCAGCCCAGGGTCAGGGAGGGCAGCAGGTTGTTGTAGATGCCGCCGATGGCCCCCTGCGAGGAGGGGGAGTTGACGATGACCCGGACGGTCTTCATGAGCTTGCCGTACGCCTCGGCGAGTTCGCGGTCCTCGGTGTGGATGACGGAGCTGTGGCCCTGGCCGTGGAACGCGACCATGTCGGCGGCGAGGTCGAAGCCCTGCTGCGCGGAGCCGGCACGCAGCACGGCGAGGACCGGGCAGAGCTTCTCGCGAGTCAGAGGCTCGTCCGGGCCGACCCGTTCGGCCTCGACCAGGATGACCGAGGTCCCGGCGGGGACGGTGAACCCGGCCTGCTCGGCGATCCATTGCGGGCTCCGGCCGACGGCTGCCGCGTTCACCTTCGGTTCGCATCCGCCCCCAGCCTCGGACCGGGGGCGCCCCCCGTGCGAGGCGTCGGCGGGGAAGAGGAACCGCTCCAGCTTCGCCTTCTCCTCGGCGGTGGCCACATGGGCGTGGAGGGTGCGGAACTCGGCGAGGGCGGCGTCGTAGATCTCCCCGTCCAGGATGACGGCCTGCTCGGAGGCGCAGATCATGCCGTTGTCGAACGACTTCGACAGCACCAGGTCGTTGACGGCCCGGCGCAGCTTCGCGCTCTTGTGCACATAGGCGGGAACGTTGCCGGCGCCCACGCCCAGGGCGGGCTTCCCGGCCGAGTAGGCGGCCTTGACCATGGCATTTCCGCCGGTGGCGAGAATGAGGGAGACACCGGTGTGGTGCATGAGTGTCCTGGTCGCCTCGACGGACGGGGCCTCGATCCACTGGATGCAGTGCTCCGGCGCTCCCGCGGCCACGGCGGCATCACGCACGATCCGGGCCGCTTCGGCGCTGCACCGCTGGGCGGAGGGGTGGAAGGCGAAGACGACCGGGTTGCGGGTCTTCAACGCCATCAGTGCTTTGAAGATCGTCGTGGAGGTCGGGTTGGTGACGGGCGTGATCGCGCACACCACGCCGACCGGTTCCGCGATCTCGACGACGTCCTCGATGTCGTCACGGGCGATGACACCGACGGTCTTCATGTGGCCCATGCTGTGCGTGACGTGCTCGCACGCGAACATGTTCTTCGCGGCCTTGTCCTCGAAGACACCGCGTCCGGTCTCCTCCACCGCGAGCCGTGCGAGCGCGGTGTGCCGGTCCAGGGCGGCGACCGACGCCTTGTTGACGATGTGGTCGACCTGTTCCTGGCCGAGCCCCTCGTAGTCGGCCAGTGCCTTGAGCCCGTTCGTGACCAGCCGGTCGACGGCGACGGTGATGTCCGACGGTGCCTCGGCGGTGGCAGTGCTCGCGGGTCGGTCGTCGTGGCGGGTCATGGAAGGCCTCCGTGGTGGGGACGTGAAGCCGCACGGTCTGCGGCCGTACAGGAGCGGCGCTGCGGGAAGCGGCCGGGCTCCACCGCCAGCGTCTCTCCGGCACCGCTCCGTTGCGCAGGCCCTGCGGGTCCCGGGCGGGCGTCCGAACGGCCCGAGTCACCCGGGCCGGGTGGCCCCACCCCCTGTCAGCCGGCGCAGATCCCCGCAGGGTCCCGCGAGGGCGGTTCTCGAGCGGCCACGGGCGGGCGAGCCTGTCCGGGAAGTGCGGCCGACGTGCTCGCGTGCCGGGCGCGGCGCGGCGCCGGGCTCCCCCCTCGATGAGCCCGACGAGTCCGTCACCTGCTGTCGCCGGCCTCCGCCTCGGGCAGGGCGGCACGTCCGGCCTCCAGCCGTGCCACCGGGACGCGGAACGGTGAGCAGGAGACGTAGTCGAGTCCGGCAGCGTGGAAGAAGTGCACCGACTCCGGGTCGCCGCCGTGCTCTCCGCAGACACCGATCTTCAGGTCGGGCCGTGCGGCGCGGCCCTCGGCGACGGCGATGCCGACCAGGCGGCCCACGCCGTCGCGGTCGATCGTCTCGAACGGGGACACCTTGAAGATGCCCTTGTCCAGGTAGGCGGAGAAGAACGCGGCCTCCACGTCGTCGCGGGAGAAGCCCCATGTGGTCTGGGTCAGGTCGTTGGTGCCGAAGGAGAAGAACGCCGCCTCTTCGGCGATACGGCCCGCGGTGAGGGCGGCCCGGGGCAGCTCGATCATCGTGCCGACCGGGCACTCGACTGGAACGCCCGTGGCCTTGCTCACCTCGGCCAGGACCTGCTCGACCTCCTGGCGGACGAGCCGAAGCTCCTCGACCGTGTCGATCAGCGGCACCATGATCTCCGCCCGCGGATCACCACCCGCCCGCCTGCGTTCGGCGACGGCCTCCGCGATCGCCCGCACTTGCATGGCGACCAGTCCCGGCGCCACCAGGCCCAGGCGGACGCCACGCAGGCCCAGCATCGGGTTCTCTTCGTGCATGCGGTTGACGGCGTCGAGCAGTTCGGCGTCGTGCGCGCCGACCGGCAAACCGTGGGCTTCGGCGGCGGCGATGCGTACGGCGAGTTCGGTGCGGTCGGGCAGGAACTCGTGCAGCGGCGGGTCGAGGAGACGAATGGTGACCGGCAGGCCGTCCATCGCCTCCAGGATTCCGGCGAAGTCCTGCCGCTGAAGGGGGAGGAGGGCGTCCAGCGCGCGTTCACGTTCGGCATCGGTCCGGGCCAGGATCATCGCCTCGACCAGCTGCCGGCGGTCGCCGAGGAACATGTGCTCGGTGCGGCAGAGACCGATGCCCTCGGCTCCGAACCGGCGGGCGCGGGCGGCGTCCTGGGGAGTGTCCGCGTTGGCCCGGACCCCCAACCGCCGTACACGGTCGGCATGGTGCATGGCGCGGGCCACGGCGTCGACCACGCCCGCCGAGCCCTCACCCGTCTCGAAGTACCGCATCACCGCGGAGTCCACCAGCGGAGCCGCGCCCGGGTGGACGGCGCCCTCCGAGCCGTCGACGGAGATGACCGTGCCTTCCTCGACGGTGGTGTCCCCCACGCTGAAGCGGCGCTTTTGCGGGTCGACGCTGATGTCTTCGGCACCGCACACGCACACCTTGCCCATGCCGCGGGCCACCACCGCCGCGTGGCTGGTCTTGCCGCCTCGGCTGGTGAGCACCGCCTGGGCGGCGACCATGCCGGGAAGGTCGTCGGGGGTGGTCTCCTGCCGTACGAGAATCACCTTCTCCCCGGTGGCGGCACGCCGGACCGCCTCGGCGGAGTCGAAGACCACGGCACCGACGGCGGCGCCGGGCGAGGCGGGGATGCCGTGCGCCAGCGCCGGGCCGACCGCGTCGGTGTCGAAGCGCGGGAACATCAGCCGGGCCAGGCCTTCCCCGCCGACTCGTGCGAGTCCTTCGTCCGGGGTGATGAGTTCCTCGTCGATCAGTCCGGCGGCGATGGTGAACGCGGCCTCCGCGGTGCGCTTGCCCACCCGGGTCTGCAGCATCCACAGCCGGCCGCGCTCGATGGTGAACTCGATGTCGCACAGGTCGCGGTAGTGGGTCTCCAGCAGACCCATGTGATCGCGCAGCTGGACGTACGCTTCCGGGTTCAGGTGCCTGAGCTGCTCCAGCCCGACGGTGTTGCGGATGCCCGCGACGACGTCCTCGCCCTGGGCGTTGGGCAGGTAGTCGCCGTACAGTCCGCGGTGCCCGGTGGCCGGGTCGCGGGTGAAGGCGACACCGCTGCCGGAGTCGGGTCCGAGATTGCCGAACACCATGGTCTGCACGTTGACGGCGGTACCCAGGTCGTCGGAGATGTGCTCGCGCCGGCGGTAGATGCGGGCCCGCTCGCCGTCCCAGGACTCGAAGACGGCCAGGACCGCCCGGCGCAGTTGCTCGGCCGGGGACTGCGGGAAGTACTCGCCGGTCTCGTGGCGGATCAGTCCCTTGTACGCCTCGACGAGTCCGGAGAGGTCCATCGCGTTGAGGCCCAGGTCGTCCACGGCGCCCCGGGCTTCCTTCAGGCGGGCCATGGCGTTCTCGAACAGCGCGCCGTCGACGCCCATGACGGTGCTGCCGAACATCTGCAGCAGGCGGCGGTAGGAGTCCCAGGCGAAACGTTCGTCGCCGGAGGACTTCGCCAGGCCCAGGACGGATTCGTCGTTGAGGCCGATGTCGAGGATCGTCTCCATCATGCCGGGCATGGAGAAGCGGGCGCCGGAACGGACGGACAGCAGCAGGGGGTCGTCCGGCTGCCCCAGCCGCCGTCCGGCGGCCTGTTCCAGGGCGGTCAGGTGACCGGAGATCTCGCGGATCAGACCCTCCGGTTCGGAACCGGTGGTGAGGAAGGCGCGGCAGGCTTCGGTGGTGACGGTGAAGCCGGGCGGTACCGGCAGACCCATGCGGGTCATCTCGGCCAGGTTGGCGCCCTTGCCGCCGAGCAGGTCGGCCATGTCACGGCCGCCCTCGGTGAACGCGTACACGTAACGGACCATGACAGTGCTGTTCCTTCCCGCTTCGCAGGGGGCGGCTCACATCTCGAAGACGATGCGTGCCTTGATCCGGCCGGTCAGGACGTCGGCGATGGACTCGTTGACGCTCGCCAGGGGCCGGGTCTCGTAGATGACCTCGGTGCGTCCGGCGGCATGCAGCCGGAAGACCTCGTCCAGGTCCTGGCGGGTGCCCACGATGGAGCCGATGACGGAGGTGCCGTTGAGGACGGTGTCGAAGATCGGGACCTCGATGGTGCCGCCGGCGGGCAGCGCGACCATGACCAGCTTGCCGCCGCGCCGCAGACCGCCGTAGACGGAGGCGAACGCCTGCTCGTCGACGGCCAGCGCGATCGCCGCGTGCGCGCCCCCGTGCCGCTTGAGCACCTCGGCGGGGTCCTCCTTGCGGGCGTCGATCAGGATGTCGGCGCCGAGTTCCCGGGCCAGCTCGAGCTTGTCGTCGGTGACGTCGATCGCGGCGACCGTGGCCCCGGCGATCTTCGCGTACTGCACGGCGAGGTGGCCGAGGCCGCCGACGCCGGAGATCGCCACAAGCTGGGCCGGGCGCACGCCCGCGACTTTCAGCGCCTTGTACGTGGTCACGCCGGCGCAGGTCAGCGGGGCCGCGTCGCGTGGGTCGATGCCCTCGGGGACCACAGCGGCGAAGTCGGCCGGGGCGAGCATCTTCTCGGCGTACCCGCCGTCCACGCTGTAGCCGGTGTTCCTCTGCTGCTCGCACAGCGTCTCCCAGCCGGACAGGCAGTGCTCGCAGCGCCCGCACGCCCAGCCCAGCCAGGGCACCGCCACTCGCTGCCCGACCGCCGGACGGGTCACGCCGTCGCCGAGCGCCTCGACGATGCCGACCCCCTCGTGGCCGGGGACGAACGGCGGGGCCGGCTTGACGGGCCAGTCGCCGTGCGCGGCGTGGATGTCGGTGTGGCACAGTCCGGACGCCTCGAGCCTGATGCGGACCTGACCGGGCCCTGGTTCCGGATCCGGCCGTTCCTCGATCACCAGCGGCTCGCCGAAGGACCGGACGACTGCTGCCTTCATGGACTCCTCCTCGGATTCCGTCAGCGCGGTGTGGTTCAAAGGGTCGACCGCTGCCCGGCGGCGCGGCAGGTGCTGGACGTCCTCGCGGGTGGGGCCGGTCGGCCCTGAACCGTGCGTGGCGACCGGACCCCCGGCCCGGCGGAACTCGCTCCCGTGGGACGAGCCACGACGTGTGGTGGCAGGACGTGTGGTGGCAGCATGACGCTTGAGGGCGACCGCGCCCGCGTGCGGATCCGGCCCGCCGGCGCCGCACGGACCGCCGGGCCAATAGGGCCGACCGGCCCTGGCCCTTCGGCCCGGGATCGCGCAAGATCTGCGGTAGACATGGACCTGGCGCACTCACGGGCGAAGCCCGGTGCGGGATTCAGACGCAGAACGAGGAGTATCCGATGGCGGACGGCGAGCAGCCCGGCCCCGACAACCCGATCCGGGTCTTCCTGCTGGACGACCACGAGGTGGTCCGGCGCGGGGTGCACGACCTGCTGAACGACGAGCCGGACATCACCGTGGTCGGCGAGGCCGCCAATGCCGAGCAGGCCCTGACCCGCGTGCCCGCGCTGCGCCCCCAGGTCGCGGTGCTGGACGTGCGTCTGCCGGACGGCGACGGGGTGACCGTGTGCCGGGAGCTGCGCTCCCGCATGCCGGAGCTGGCCTGCCTGATGCTGACCTCCTTCGACGACGAGGAGGCCCTGCTGGACTCGATCATGGCTGGTGCCTCCGGGTACGTGCTGAAGCAGATCCAGGGCTCGGACCTGGTGTCGGCGGTACGCACGGTGGCCGCCGGTCAGTCCCTGCTCGACCCCAGCGCCACCGCCAAGCTGATGGCCAGGCTGCGTCAGGGCCAGGAGCCGGAACCCGAGCCCGACGCCCTGCCGGGCCTGACCGACCGGGAGAGGGAGATCCTGGCCCTGATCGGCGAGGGCCTCACCAACCGGCAGATCGGCCAGCGGCTCTACCTCGCCGAGAAGACGGTGAAGAACCACATCTCCCGGCTGCTGGCCAAGCTCGGTGTGGAGCGGCGCGTCCAGGCCGCCGTCATCGCGACCCAGGCCCAGGACCGGCTGAAGCAAGAAGGCCACTGACACCGATGCGGCGTCCGCCGCGGGGCCGAACGTCCCCGGGCTCGTCACGCGAGAGCGACGGGCGCCCCGGGCAGGGGGCCGGTGAGGGTCTTGCGGGTCGCGGCCGCGGCCTGTCGTGCCGCAGGGGGTGTCGTCGGCCTCCACCCGCGCGGTGCGTCCACGATTCGGTGAGACGCCCGATGCCCGTAGGGCGGACACTGGAACTGGCTCGTCGGCCGCGGACTGCTGGGGTTGCGACCGGGGTGCCGGCCCGTCCGGCACGTGGCTCATCAGGGGTACACGCCGAGTCGGACCCGCGGTGCGTCCGCGACAGGTGAGGAGGATCCCATGGCTGCGCGGCAGCTGGACGAGAAGACCGTGACGGGGCTGGTGGCCGAGGCCGCTGCGGCGCCCTCCATGCACAACGCACAGCCATGGCGCTTCCGCTACCTGACCGGAGAGCGTGTCCTTCTGCTGCGCGCCGATCCCGAGCGCGCCATGCCCCGGTCCGATCCCGACGGCCGCGCCCTGCACATCGGCTGCGGGGCCGCACTGTTCAACCTGCGTGTCGCCGCCGCGCACGCGAACCTCTGCCCTGAGGTCCGGCTGCTGCCCGAGCCGCAGGATCCACTGCTGCTCGCTGCCGTCCATCTGGCCGGCGAGGCCGGGCGCCGGCGGGACGAGGACCTGGCGCGGCTGCACCCGGCGATCCGCGAGCGGCACACCAGCCGCCACCCCTTCGCCGAGAAGGACCTCCCCGAGAACGTGCGGACCACTCTGCAGGCTGCTGCCGAGCGGGAGGGGGCCGTCCTGTTCTTCCCCGGACTGTGGCACGCCGAGACCGTTCTCGACCTGATCCGCGACGCCGAGAGCCGGGACGCCCTGGACCCGGAGACGAGCGAGGACCTGGTCCGCTGGACCCGGCTCGGGCCGGAGGCGGACACGGCGGTCGACGGCGTCCCCGAGTACGCGTTCGGCCCGCGCAGACGCGACGGCAAGGCTCCGGTGCGCGACTTCGCCGGACGCCGGCGTGTGGCGGACCGCGGAACCACCACGTTCGAGCACAGCCCGCACCTGGCCCTGCTGAGCACCGCCGGGGACGGACCGGCCGACTGGCTGCGCGCAGGACAGGCGTTGGAGCGCGTCCTGCTGGAAGCGACCCTGGCCGACCTGGCCACGTCCCTGACGTCGCACGCGCTGGAGGACCGCGCGCTGCGGATGCTGACCCGCGACCCCGCGTCGGGGACGGGCCAGGTGCACATGGTGCTGCGCCTGGGATACGGCCCGAGGGGTCCGGCCACGCCCCGACGCCCCGTACGGGACGTGTTCGAGATCGTGTAAGTACACCTACCTCTTCAGCCCGCCCGCGTCACCGACCGCCGTGATCTTGTGCGGCGTCGATCGCCCCCACCCCAGGACACACACGCCTGCCCCGGCGGCCGCGCCGGGGGCTGCTCCCTGGGAGCGGGCCCGGGCTGCCGCGGGCGGGGCAGGACGGGGAGCCCGCACCATCGAGCCACACCGTGGTGGACGAGCCCGCCTCTGCCCGCTGCCACCGACGTCTCACCGGTCCGTGAAGAGCCGTCGGGCATCGTCCACCGCAGCACAATGAGCAACAGCACCGCCGCCGCAGCCGTCTCACAGCCGGGCGTGCTCGGTGGCTGATCACGGTGGCGGGCATGGAGCGCCTCCCCACGCCTGGGACGGGGCGGGGAGGCGGGCAGACTGTTCCGTGCGGCGGCTCGTGGCGACTGCCTGCCGGCGCCGGACGGCCGTCGCGTCCGGCGCGGGCGCGGGCGCGTGGCTCATGCGGCTCGCCGGGAGCCGGAGGCGGGCCGGGCCCGGCCACCGCTCGTCGGGGCCGCGGCCGGTGCGGCTCGCCTCCGGTAGACCAGGTACGGGCGGGCGAGGTAGCCGATGGGGGCGCTCCACACGTGCACGAGCCGGGTGAACGGCCAGGCGGCGAAGAGCAGGAAGGCGGTCAGGGCGTGCAGTTGGAACAGAAGCGGCGCCCCGGCGATGGCCTCGGGCTCCGGCTGGAGGACGAACAGGCCGCGGAACCAGACGGACACGGTGGAGCGGTAGTCGTAGCCGGACCCGAAGACGTTGTGGGCGAAGGTGGCGGTGATGCCGAGCAGTACGGTGGCGGAGAGCAGCGGGAAGAGGAACTTGTCGCTGCGGTCGGTGCCGAGGCGGATCCGGCGGGTCAGCAGGCGGCGGGCGCACAGCATGGCGAGGCCGGTGACCATGGCGACGCCCGCCACCGAACCCGCCCAGACGGCCGTGGTGTGGTAGGCGTGCTCACTGATACCGACCGCCTCGGTCCACGCGTCGGGAACGGCGAGCCCCACGACATGCCCGGCGATCACCATGAAGGCGCCCAAGTGGAACAGCGGGCTGCCCCAGCGCAGCCACCGGTGCTCGAGGAGCTGGGTGGTGCGGGACGTCCAGCCGAACTGGTCCTGCCGGTAGCGCCACACGTGCCCGACCACGAACACGGCGAGGCAGATGTACGGGACGGCGACCCACAGCAGCAGATCGACGCCGCTTGCCGAGGCGGCGGCCAGGGGAGAGAGCGCGGCGTTCATCGGGAGCCTTCCGTACGGCTGGTCGGAGTGGGCGGCACACGGGTCGGCGGGGCGGGCATGGGCGGCACGAAGGTGGCCGGAGGCGCGAACTCGCCCTCCCCGTAGGTCCCGTAGGGGTCGAGGCCGACTTCCTCGTTCGGTGGGCCTTCGGCGACGAGCCGGGCCACCGCGGCGCGGTCGGCATCGGTGGGCGGTGGCAGCAGGCTGAGCAGCGCGGCCAGGACGTGCCGGTAGGGGGAGTCGGAGTCGGTCAGGGCGTGGTGGATCAGCTCCAGCCCGCGTCGATGCCGGCGCAGGGGCGCCTCGCCGCCCCCGGGGCCCGCCAGTGCGGCGAACTCCAGGACGACCGGAAGGTGGTCGGGCAGTTCGCCCCCGTCGGTGCTCCAGCCGGCAGCCCGGTACTGCTGGTTCAAGATGAGCAGGGCCATGCCGCGGCGGCGGGTGTCGCCGTGCAGGTAGTAGGTGAGGTAGAGGCTGCTCTTGCGGCGCAGGTCGAACATCTCGACGTAGTGCCGCTCCAGCGTTTCGGGGTCCTGAGCGGCGAACCAGCCGGTGAACCGGGCCAGGTGTTCCGCCCCGGGCGTGGCCGGCAGGGCCTCCACCACTGCTGTCAACTCCGGGCGCGCTGAGATCAGTTCGGAGTCGGGATACTGCAGCAGCAGCGACACGAGCCGCAGCGTCAGCGCCCGGCCCGCCGTCTCCTCGGGTGTGAGCCGGGCCGGGCGGCGTACGGCTGCCCGGACGCGGGTGCGGACGAGGGCGGGAACGCTTGCGGGCAGCGGGCTCACGGTCGGCCTCCGGCAGTCGTGTTGCGGCGCAGGGTCGGGATGCCGAGCATGATCTTCCGCGGCTCGGGATCGCCGGACGTCTCGACCGGGCAGCGGTTCTCCATCGCGGTCAGCGCGGCGGCGTCCTCCTTGTGCGCGGCGGGGACGACATACCGGTCGGTGTACTTGGCGACGGCGAGGAGCCGGTGCAGGTCCTCCGCCTCGCGCGTGGTGAGGCCCACGGCCGTCAACACGGTTTCGTCACCCCTCTCGCCGAGGGTGCGTTCGCGCATGAACGAGCGGAGTGCGGTGAGCTTCATCAGCACTCCGGCGACGACGTCGGTGTCCCCGGCGGTGAACAGTTCGGCCAGGTATTCCAGAGGGATGCGCAGCCGGGTGACGGCGGCGAACACATGGTCGGGGTCGTCCTGGTTGCCGCCCGCGGCGTCGACGGCGTCGAGGACGGGGGAGAGCGGCGGGACGTACCAGACCATCGGCATGGTCCGGTATTCCGGGTGCAGCGGCAACGCCACCTTGTAGCGCGTGACCAGGTCGTACACGGGGGAGCGGCGGGCGGCGTCCAGCCAGTCCTCGGGGATACCCGATTCCCGTGCGGCCGCGATCACTTCGGGGTCGTGCGGGTCCAGGAAGACGCCACGCTGGGCGTCGAGGAGGTCCTTCTCGTCGGGGGTGGCGGCCGCCTCGCCGACCTTGTCGGCGTCGTACAGCAGCAGCCCCAGGTAGCGCAGGCGTCCCACGCAGGTCTCGGAGCACACGGTGGGCTGTCCGGCCTCGATGCGGGGGAAGCAGAAGGTGCACTTCTCGGCCTTGCCGGTGGCGTGGTTGACGTAGACCTTCTTGTACGGGCATGCCGTCACGCACATCCGCCAGCCGCGGCAGCGGTGCTGGTCGACGAGGACGATGCCGTCCTCGACCCGCTTGTACATCGCCCCGGACGGACATGCGGAGACACAGGCCGGATTGAGGCAGTGCTCGCACAGCCGGGGCAGGTGGAAGAGGAAGGTCTGCTCGAACTCGAACTTCACCTTCTCCGCCCAGTCACCGGACAGATTCGGGTCGCCGCCGGCGTGCTCGGGCGCGCCGCCCAGGCCGTCCTCCCAGTTCGCGCCCCAGGTGATCGCGGTGGGCCTGCCGGTGAGGACCGAGCGCGGGCGGGCGACCGGGACGTCCTTCTGCGCGGGGGCGCTGACCAGATTGTCGTAGTCGTAGGTGACCGGCTCGTAGTAGTCCTCGATGGACGGCAGGTCGGGGTTGGAGAACAGCGACAGCAGCCGCTTGATCCGGCCGCCGGAGCGCAGGACGAGCCGTCCGCGCTTGTCGAGCATCCAGCCGCCCTTCCACTGCTGCTGGTCCTCGTAGCGGCGGGGGTAGCCCACGCCGGGCTTGGTCTCGACGTTGTTGAACCAGGCGTACTCGACGCCGGTGCGGTTGGTCCAGGTCTGCTTGCAGGTGACCGAACAGGTGTGGCAGCCGATGCACTTGTCGAGGTTCATCACCATCGCCACTTGTGCCATCACCCGTCCGACAGTGGCTTCGCCACGGGGCATGTCAGTACTCCACTTCCTGGCTGCGACGGCGGATGACGGTGACTTCGTCGCGCTGGTTGCCGGTCGGGCCGTAGTAGTTGAAGGCGTAGGTGAACTGCGCGTAGCCGCCCGCGAGATGGGTGGGCTTGAGCAGCAGCCGGGTCAGGGAGTTGTGGATGCCGCCGCGCTTGCCGCTGACCTCGGTCTTCGGCACGTTCACGTTGCGGTCCTGGGCGTGGTACATGTACACGGTGCCCTCGGGCATCCGGTGGGTGACCACGGCACGGGCGGCGACGACGCCGTTGCGGTTGTACGCCTCGATCCACTCGTTGTCCTTCACCCCGATCTTGTCGGCGTCCTCCGTGGACATCCAGATCGTGGGTCCGCCACGGGACAGGTCGAGCATGTACTTGTTGTCCTGGTAGTTCGAGTGGATGGACCACTTGGAGTGCGGGGTCAGATAGCGGACGGTGACCTCGGCCCGGCCGTCCTCGGCCAGGTGCTCGTCGCCGTAGTGCTTGGGCGTGTTCAACGGCGGCCGGTACACGGGGAGTTGTTCACCGAGTTCGGTGATCCAGTCGTGCTGGACGAAGAAGTGCTGGCGGCCGGTGAGGGTGTGCCAGGGCTTGAGGTGCTCGGTGTTGATGACGAACGGTGAGTAGCGGCGGCCTCCGGTCTCCGAGCCCGACCACTCGTACGAGGTCATCACCGAGCGGGGCTGGGTCCGGGTGTCGGCGAAGGTGATCCGCTCCGCCTCGCGCTCCGAGGCCAGTTCGACCAGACCCTCGCTGCCCGTCTGCCGCTCCAGGGCGCGGAATCCCTCGGTGGCCAGGCGGCCGTTGGTGGTGCCGGACAGGGCGAGGATCGCCTCGCACATGTGGCTCGCGGTGGCGAGCGAGGGCCGTCCGGCGGCGACCCCGTCGCGCACGGTGCCGTTGCGGCGCCGGAGGTCGTCGATCTCCTGGTCCGGGTGGACGGTGACGCCCTTGGTGGTGGTGCCCAGGGTGTCGAGCAACGGACCGACGGCGCGCATCTTCTGCCCGATGACGGCGTAGTCCCGTTCGATGACGGCCAGCTTGGGCATGGTGCGGCCCGGGACCGGCTCGCACTCGCCGGCCTTCCAGTCCCGGACCGCCCCGCCGGGCTGGGCGAGTTCGTCCGGAGTGTCGTGCAGCAGCGGCACGGCGAGGACGTCGGTGCGGGTGCCGAGGTGCTCGGCGGCCAGCTCGCTGAACCGGTCGGCGATGGTCAAGAAGGTGTCGTAGTCGGTGCGGGCCTGCCAGGGCGGGGCGATGGCCGGGGTGAAGGCGTGCACGAAGGGGTGCATGTCCGTACTGGACAGGTCGTCCTTCTCGTACCAGGTCGCCGCCGGCAGCACGACATCGGCGAGCAGCCCGGTCGACGTCATGCGGAAGTCCATGCAGACCAGCAGGTCGAGCTTGCCTTCCGGTGCTTCCTCCCGCCACACCACGTCCTTCGGCCGGTGCTCGGGCGGGGTCTCCGCGGAGCGGACGGCCGCGTCCGTGCCCAGCAGGTGCCGCAGGAAGTACTCGTTGCCCTTGCCGGAGGAGCCGAGCAGGTTCGCCCGCCAAACTGTCAGCACGCGAGGGAAGTTGGCGGGATCGTCGGGGTCCTCGGCGGCGAACCGCAGCCGCCCGGACTTCAGCTCGTCGACGATGTGCTCGGTGACCGGCCGGCCGGCCGCCGCGGCTTCGTCCGTCAGGTCGAGCGGGTTGCGGTTGAAGCCGGGGTGACCGGGAGTCCACCCCAGCCGCACGGCCTGCGCCAGACAGTCCGCGAACCCCTTGCCCTGGAACCGCCCCTTCCCCAGCGGGGAGGCCAACTCCTCGGGCCCGAAAGCCTCATACCGCCACTGGTCGGAGTTCAGGTACCAGTAGGAGGTGCCCGCCATGTGCCGGGTGGGCCGCTGCCAGTCGAAAGCGAACGACAGATGCTGCTGCCCGGTGACCGGGCGGACCTTCTCCTGGCCGACGTAGTGTGCCCAGCCGCCGCCGTTGACGCCCTGGCAGCCGGTCATGGTCGTCAGGGCGAGGAAAGCCCGGTAGATGGTGTCGGAGTGGAACCAGTGGTTGGTACCGGCACCCAGCGCGATCATCGAACGCCCCCGGGTGCGCTCCGCGTTGCGGGCGAACTCGCGAGCGATACGAGCCGCCTGCTCGGCCGGCACCGAGGTGATCGTCTCCTGCCAGGCCGGGGTGCAGGGCTCGGACGCGTCCTCGTACGAGGAAGGCCAGCTGCCCGGAAGACCGGGACGACGCACCCCGTACTGGGCGAGCATCAGGTCGAAGACCGTGGTGACGAGCAGGCCGCCGATGCGGCGGACCGGAACGCCGCGCAGCATGACCGATCCGCCTTCGGTGGGACCCGCGTCGAATCGGGGCAGCGCGACGGTCGCGGTGTCCGCGGCCGTCTCCAGCAGGCTCAACTCGGGTACGACATCGCCCAGGTCGAGATTCCAGCGGCCCTGTTCCCCCTGCGCCCAGCGGAAGCCGAGCGAACCGTTCGGGACGACGGGTTCACCGGTGGCGCCGTCGAGGACGACCGTCTTGGACTCGGCGTTCTCCTCGTCGCTGCCGAGGTCGGCTGCGGTCAGGAACCCGTCCGGTACGAGACCGCGGTCGTGCTCGCGCAGGGTCACCAGGAACGGGGCATCGGTGAACTTGCGCATGTAGTCCTGGAAGTACGGCACCTCGCGGTCGACGAGGAACTCGCGCAGGATCACATGCCCCATCGCCATCGCCAGCGCCGCGTCGGTCCCCGGGTGCGGAGCCAGCCACTCGTCGGCGTGCTTGACGTTGTCGGCGTAGTCGGGGCTGACCGCGACGACCTTGGTGCCGTTGTAGCGGGTCTCGGTGAGGAAGTGCGCGTCGGGCGTGCGGGTCACGGGGATGTTGGAACCCCACATGATCAGATACCCCGCGTTCCACCAGTCCGCGGCCTCCGGTACGTCCGTCTGGTCGCCGAAGACCTGCGGCGAGGCGATCGGCAGGTCCGCGTACCAGTCGTAGAACGACAGCAGGGTGCCGCCGATCAGCGAGTGGAACCGCGCACCGGCCGCGAACGACGCCATGGACATCGCCGGGATCGGGGAGAAACCGGCGACCCGGTCGGGGCCGTACGCCTTGACGGTGTGCACCTGGGCGGCGGCGATCAGCTCGGACACCTCGTCCCAGTCGGCCCGCACCAGCCCGCCCTTGCCCCGGGCCCGCTTGTAGGCGCGGGCCTTCGCCGGGTCGGAGGTGATCTCGGCCCAGGCCGCCACCGGGTCGCCGAGCCTGCGCCGGGCCTCACGCCACAGGTTCAGCAACGCGCCCCGCACGTAGGGGTAACGGACCCGGCTGGGGGAGTAGGTGTACCAGGAGAACGATGCGCCGCGCGGGCAGCCGCGCGGCTCGTACTCGGGGCAGTCGGCGCCGATCGACGGGTAGTCGGTGGCCTGGTGCTCCCAGGTGATGATGCCGTCCTTGACGTACACCATCCACGAGCAGGAACCGGTGCAGTTCACGCCGTGCGTGGAGCGCACCACCTTGTCGTGCGCCCAGCGGTCCCGGTAGAAGCCCTCCCACTTCGGGTCGCCCGTCCCGAACACGGCGCGTCCGTCGGCCGACACCTCGCGACGGGTCAGCAACCGCCGGGCGGCCAGCGGCCAGCCCTCCCCTGCGCTCGACGTCCGGCGCCGCGCGTTCTGATCGTTCTCCATGGCCAGGACGCTAAGCGGGGCACTGCCTCCGCCACCTGGGGCTGGCGGTCCCTGACGGTCGGCCTACCGGCCCCATGCGGCGGGCCGCGAGGGGGACCAATGGTCCCGGTGCCGGGTCCGATCGGCCGGGGAGCCATGAGGCGGCCCTGAGTGCATGAGGGGGATCGGAACTCCGTCCTGTGCGCCGCGTGGTACCCGCCACCGACCGGTCAGCCTGTCGGCCGGCGCACTCCTCGGCCGTTCATCGGCGTGCGGAAACAGGCCACATGGCCCGTCGCCGTGGGCCGGTCAACCCTCCTCCGGAAGGAAACGGCGGCGCAGGGTTGGGGGAACGGAAGAGAAGGCGGAGAAGGAGCCGTGATGCAGACCCGGGAAGTCGACGCCTCGGCGGTTCAGGCCCTGCTCGCCGCGGGGGTGGCGGCGCCGTCGATCCACAACACGCAGCCCTGGCGGTTCGGGCTGGACCCGGACAGCAGGTCGATCCTGGTCCGTGTCGACCGGGGGCGCAGGCTGCCGCTGGCCGATCCTCAGCGACGCGCCCAGCACCTGTCGGTGGGCGCCGCCGTCTTCAACATCCGGGTGGCCGCGGAACACCTGGGCTGGCATCCCATCGTCCGGCTGCTTCCCACCGCGGACGATCCGGACCTGCTGGTCACGGTGCAACTGGCCGATGTCGCCCCGGGCCGGCGGCCGTCCTTGCGGGATCTGTACGAAGCGGTCGAGCGGCGCCACACGAGCCGGATGCCCTTCACCGGCCGTCCGGTGCCGGACTCCATCGTCTCCGAGATGATCGGCTCGGCCCGGGCCGAGGGCGCACACGTGGACGTTCCCGGCATCATGGCGACCCGGGGCCTGCTGCGCCTGACGGCCGCTGCCGAGGCCCGCAACGCCGTGCACCCCGCCCGCGCGGCCGAGGCGCGTACGTGGATCACCGCGCCGGGAACGGACGCCGCCTACGGCATTCCCCTGACAGCCCTGGGGCCGCGGGACGCGTCCGGGCGGATGCCGGTGCGGGACTTCACCGGTGCGCTGGCCGTGCCGCAGCTGCCCGCCTTGCGTTTCGAACGCCATGCCCAGGCGGCCCTGTTGTGGACGACCCACGACGGGCGCGAGGACTGGCTGCGTGCGGGGCAGGCGTTGCAGCACGTGCTGCTGACGGCGACCGTGCACGGGGTGCGGACCTCGATGCTGCACCAGGCGATGGAGTGGCCCGACCTGCGGGAGGCGATGGCCCGATCGAGGCGGCGGTGCCACCCACAGCTGCTGATCCGCTTCGGGTACGGTCCGGAGGGCGCTCGTACGCCCCGCGCGCCCGCACACCTGGTATCCGGTCCGGTCACGGGGCCGGAGCGGGAGAGCCGTCACGGGGGTACCGGATCGGCGGAATGACTCGCGCCGTCAGCACGCCACCCCTGTCCGCGGGGCGGGCGTCATGCGGTGGGCGACCGGAGTCCCGCGGTCGCCACGGACCGTGCCTCACCGCGCGGCGGGCGTTCCCTTGAGCTCGCGTCCGGTGACCATCTCGGACTCGATCCGTACGAACACGGCGTCTTGCAGGGGCATCCAGGAGCTGGGGCCGGACTGCAACAGCCGTTCGTGTTCGGCCGGATCGGTCACCTCGGTGGCCCGTCCGGTGACGACCACGCTCCAGCCGGACCGGGATGCCGCATCGAACTCGTCCGCCTCGAAGGCGATCACGACGCCGTCGATGGCGCGGACGAGGTCCGACCCCGGTGAGGTGCACAGCAGGACGGAGGCGTCCGCGTCCAGAGAGAAGTTGACGGGGAGGACCGCGGGCAGGGCTTGCCGGGTGTAGACCACACGGCCGACCGGCACCTTGGCGAGCAGGCGCAGGCACTCCTGCCGGTCGAGTGCGCGAAAGGCGTCGTTCTGTGACATCAGCCCATCGTCCCCCCGTGGGCGTGGGGTGGGGTAGGGCCGGTCGGCCCTACCCCACCCGGCCCCGGACTGCCGTGCGGCCGCTGTTTCGAAGGGGCGGTGCGGGCACCGTGCGGGACGGGGCCATGGGAGGGACGGCCGGGGCCGGACGCCGGGGCCCGTCCGGCCCCCGGGAGGGACTGATGGCCCATGCCGTCCGCGAGTCCGCCTGCCGACAGTGGTTACGGGACGCCGTCCGGCAGGCAACGGGCCTGCCGTGTACGCGTCATCCAGGTGGCGCCGTACCACCATGCGGAGGAAAGGGACGGACAACATGGTCCAGCCGTTGAGGTCCAAGCGCGACAGCTCACCGTCGGGCGCTCCGGTGCCGGGCAGGGCGTGGCTGATGCTGACGCTGGCCACGATCGGTTTCGCCGTGAACTTCTGGGCGTGGGCGCTGCTGAGCCCGCTCGGCCCGCGGTTCAAGGACAGCCTCGATCTCTCGTCGTTCGAACAGTCGCTGCTGGTGGCCGTGCCGGTCGTCGTCGGCTCCCTGGGGCGCATCCCGGTCGGCGCGCTGACCGACCGGTTCGGCGGCCGGGTCATGTTCCCGATCGTGTCGGCGGCCACCATCGTGCCGGTGCTCTATCTCGGCCTGGCCGGGCATTCCTCCCTCGCCGCACTGCTCGTCGGGGGATTCTTCCTCGGCATCGGCGGCACCGCCTTCGCCGTCGGCGTGCCCCTCGTCAACGCCTGGTTCCCGCCCGAGCGGCGAGGACTCGCCATCGGTGTCTTCGGCGCCGGCATGGGCGGCACCGCCATCAGCGCCCTGACCACCGTGAGGCTCGTCGACGCGAACAGCATGGCCACCCCCTTCCTGATCACCGCCGCGGTGCTGGCCGTGTACGCCGTCACCGCCGCGCTGCTCCTGCGCGACGCACCCGGCCGCACCGTACCCACCGAGCCGCTGGTCCGCCGGCTGGCCGCCACCGCCCGCCTGCGCATCACCTGGCAGGCATCCGCGCTGTACGCGGTCGCCTTCGGTGGCTACGTCGCCTTCTCGGTCTACCTGCCCACCTACCTCAAGACCGGCTACGGCCTCACGCAGGCCGACGCCGCCAACCGCATGGCCGGGTTCGTGCTCCTCGCGGTGGCGATGCGCCCGGTCGGCGGCTGGCTGTCGGACCGACTGGGCCCGGTCCGGGTCCTGGCGACCTCGCTCGCCGTGGTCGTGGCCGGAGCGGTCGCGCAGTCGTTCACCCCGGCCCTGGCACCGGTGGGCACCATCGCCTTCCTCGCCATGGCCGCCGCGCTCGGCGCGGGCAGCGGAGCGACCTTCGCCCTGGTGGCCCTGCTGACCCCGGCCGGCCAGGTCGGCTCCGTCACCGGCGTGGTCGGCGCCGCGGGTGGTCTGGGCGGCTTCCTGCCGCCGCTGGTCATGGGCTCCCTGTACGGGGCGTACGGGACGTACGCGGCCGGCCTCGCCCTGCTCGCGATCGTGGCCGCAGCCGCACTGGCCTACACCCTCACCGGTGTCCGCTCCGCCGTCCACGGCGGTGACCGGGCTCCGCGCACCGGTCATGGGCGCCGGCACCGCGCCGCCCGGACCACCGTCTGACATCGCGCGGCCGAGAGCCACGGACGAGCAGGAAGGAACGGACAGCGGTGTGCGAGTACTGCGGCTGCCAGGCGCTGGAGACGATCGACGAGCTGACCCGGGAGCACGAGCGGGTCGTGACGCTCATCAGCCACGTACGCGACGCCCGGGGGGACGGTGCGATCGCCCGGATGGCCGAGCTCGCCCGCGAGATCACCTCTGTGCTGGGCCCTCACACCCGGGTGGAGGAACACGGGCTGTTCCCGGCCCTGGCCGGGGACTTCCCCGAACAGATCGTCGCGCTGGAGGACGAGCACCGCCGGATCGAGGCGGCGCTGGCCGAGGCGGACGGGCCGTTCCTGACCGATCCCACCTGGCCGGACCGGCTCATCGAGACACTCGCTCTGCTGCGCGAGCACATCCTCAAGGAGCAGGACGGCGTCTTCCCGGCCGCACTCGCCCACCTCGGCACCGAGCAGTGGGAAGCGGTCGAGAAGGTGCGCGCGGAAGCAGGCAGCGCCCTGTCCCGACCGCCTGCCTGATCGTTCCCTCCTCGCCCGCCGGCGGCGGACCGGCCGCCGCCGGCGGGCCGTCCGGGCCCTCTCCACCGGTGGTGTCTTGCACGATCGTGGCGTGGCTGTTGACCGTTCGGGGGACGGCGGTCGTATTGTCGTCTGCGGCCGGACTCGATCACGACTCGAACGGGCCAGCACGCCCGGGGCGGAGTGGCACGGTGAGCACGGAAAGCCAGGCACGGGCGGGCATCGACGGCGAACTGGCGGAGGCGCTGGTGCGCAGCCGCCGCTTCTTCACCAGGGCCGAGGTCTCCGAAGACCTCCGATCGCTGCACAGGCGGGGCGGCCGCCAGGCGGACGAGTTCTACCGGGACCGCTGGTCGCACGACAAGGTGGTCCGCTCCACGCACGGCGTGAACTGCACCGGCTCGTGCTCGTGGAAGGTGTACGTCAAGGACGGCATCATCACCTGGGAGGCCCAGCAGACCGACTACCCTTCGGTCGGCCCGGACCGCCCCGAGTACGAGCCGCGCGGCTGCCCGCGCGGCGCCGCCTTCTCCTGGTACACGTACTCACCCACCCGGGTGCGCTACCCCTACGTACGCGGCGTTCTGCTGCAGATGTACCGGGAGGCCAAGCAGCGGCTGGGCGACCCGGTGGCGGCCTGGGCGGACATCGTCTCCGACCCCGAGCGCTCCCGCCGCTACAAGCGGGCGCGGGGCAAGGGCGGCCTGGTGCGGGCCAGTTGGGACGAGGCGATCGAGATGGTCGCCGCCGCGCACGTCCACACCATCAAGGAGTACGGTCCGGACCGGCTGGCCGGATTCTCACCGATCCCGGCGATGTCGATGGTCTCGCACGCGGCCGGGGCCCGGTTCTACTCCCTGCTCGGCGGGGTGATGCTGTCGTTCTACGACTGGTACGCGGACCTGCCGGTGGCCTCCCCGCAGATGTTCGGCGACCAGACCGACGTACCCGAGTCGGGGGACTGGTGGGACGCCGGATACCTGATCATGTGGGGCTCCAATCTGCCCGTGACCCGCACGCCGGACGCGCACTGGATGGTGGAGGCCCGCTATCGGGGCCAGAAGGTCGTCGCCGTGTCGCCCGACTACGCGGACAACGTGAAGTTCGCCGACGAGTGGCTGTCGGCCCGGCCCGGCACCGACGGAGCCCTCGCCATGGCGATGGGACACGTGATCCTCAAGGAGTTCTTCGTCGACCGCGGCACCCCGTACTTCACCGACTACGTCAAGAAGTACACCGACCTGCCCTTCCTGGTAGCCCTCGACGAGGTCGAGGGGGAGCCGGGCACGTACAGGCCGGGCAAGTTCCTGACCGCCGCCGACCTCGGTGGCGAGGCCGCCACGACCGAGCACGCGGAGTTCCGGAGCGTGCTGCTGGACGCGGCCACCGGGCAGCCGGTGGTCCCGAACGGCACACTCGGCGACCGCTTCGGCGATTCGGGCGCCGGGAAGTGGAACCTGGATCTCGGCGACATCCAGCCCCTGCTGTCCGCCGAGGGCGGTGACGAGGCACCGGTCGCCGTCGACCTGCCCCGCTTCGACGCCCCCGACGGCAGCGCGCGGAAGCTGCGGCGGGGCGTCCCCGCGCGCCGGGTCGCCGGGCGGCTCGTGACGACCGTCTACGACCTGTTGCTGGCGCAGTACGGGGTGGCCCGTGAGGGGGTGCCCGGACAGTGGCCCTCGGGCTACGACGACGCGGAGGAGCCGTACACGCCCGCCTGGCAGGCGGCGATCACCGGAGTGGACGCGGGCAGGGCGGCGAGGATCGCGCGGGAGTTCGCGGCCAACGCCGAGGAGTCCCGCGGGCGTTCGATGATCATCATGGGGGCGGGGACCAACCACTGGTTCCACTCCGACACGATCTACCGCGCGTTCCTGACCCTGACCACGCTGACCGGTTGCCAGGGCGTGAACGGCGGCGGCTGGGCGCACTACGTCGGCCAGGAGAAGGTCCGTCCGATCACCGGTTACCAGTCGATCGCGACCGCGGCGGACTGGAACCGCCCGGCCCGGCTGATGATCCAGACGGCGTACTGGTACCTGCACAGCGGCCAGTTCCGCTACGACCCGTTCTCCGCCGGGACCCTCGCGGCGGCCGGCGCGGGCGGTCCGTTCGCCGGCAGGTCCACGGCGGATGTGATCGCGCAGTCGGCGCGGATGGGCTGGATGCCGTCGTATCCGACGTTCAACCGCAACCCGCTGGACCTGGCCGACGAGGCAGAGGCGGGGGGCCGCCCGGTCGCCGAGCACATCGTGGACGAACTCAAGGCGGGGCGCCTGGGGTTCGCGGGCGAGGATCCGGACGCGCCGGAGAACTTCCCGCGGGTCCTGACCGTGTGGCGGGCGAACCTGCTGGGCTCCTCGGCCAAGGGCAACGAGTACTTCCTCAAGCACCTGCTGGGCACCGACTCCTCCCTGCGCGCCGGCGAGGCGCCGCCGGACGCCCGGCCGCGGGAGGTGGTGTGGCGGGAGGAGGCCCCGGAGGGCAAGCTCGACCTCCTGCTGACACTGGACTTCCGGATGACCAGCACCACGGTCTTCTCCGACGTGGTGCTGCCGGCCGCCACCTGGTACGAGAAGCACGACCTGTCCAGTACGGACATGCACCCGTTCGTGCACGCCTTCAACCCGGCGATCGCCCCGCCGTGGCAGACCCGCACCGACTGGGACGCCTTCCACACCCTCGCCGAGGAGTTCAGCCGCCAGGCCGCCGGCCATCTCGGCGTCCGCAAGGACGTCGTGGCGGCTCCGCTGCTGCACGACACCCCCGACGAACTGGCCACCCCGCACGGCCGGGTCCGCGACTGGAAGGCGGGAGAGTGCGAACCCGTGCCCGGCCGCACCATGCCCAAGCTGATCACGGTGGAGCGGGACTACGCCGCCGTCGCCGCGAAGATGGCCGCGCTCGGCCCGCTGCTGGACAGCCTGGGGGCCACCACCAAGGGCGTGACCTTCGAGCTGGGGCGCGAGCTGGAGTACCTGCGGCACAAGAACGGCACCGTGCGCGGGGGAGTGGCGGACGGACGACCGTCGATCGCCCGGGACGTGCACGCCTGCGAGGCGATCCTCGCGATGTCCGGCACCACCAACGGGCACCTGGCCACCCAGGGCTTCCACGCCCTGGAGGCCCGTACCGGCAGGCAGCTGGCCGACCTGGCCGCCGAGCACGAGGGCAAACAGATCACCTTCGCCGACACCCAGGCAGCTCCCGTACCCGTCATCACCAGCCCCGAGTGGTCGGGTTCGGAGACGGGCGGGCGCCGCTACTCGCCGTTCACCGTCAACGTCGAACGCCTCAAGCCCTGGCACACCCTCACCGGGCGGCAGCACTTCTACCTCGACCACGACTGGATGGCCGCGCTCGGCGAGCAACTCCCGATCTACCGGCCGCCGTTGAACATGCATGCCCTGTTCGGCGAGCCGCGCCCGGGAGAGGTCGGAGAACTGGGCGTGACGGTCCGCTATCTGACTCCGCACAACAAGTGGTCCATCCACTCCGAGTACCAGGACAACCTGTTCATGCTGTCGTTGTCGCGGGGTGGGCCGACGATCTGGATGAGCACGCAGGACGCGGCCAAGGCCGGGGTGCAGGACAACGACTGGATCGAGGCGGTCAACCGCAACGGCGTCGTCGCCGCCCGCGCGGTCGTCTCGCACCGCATGCCCGAGGGCACCGTCTACATGCACCACGCCCAGGACCGCCTGATCGACGTGCCCCGCACCGAGACCAGCGGCCGGCGCGGCGGCATCCACAACTCCCTGACCCGCCTGCTGATCAAGCCCAGCCACCTCATCGGCGGCTACGCACAGCTGTCGTACGCCTTCAACTACCTCGGCCCGACCGGCAACCAGCGCGACGAGGTCACCGTCATCCGCCGCCGCGCGAACCAGGACGTGGAGTACTGAATCATGCGTCTGATGGCCCAGATGGCAATGGTGATGAACCTCGACAAGTGCATCGGCTGCCACACCTGCTCGGTCACCTGCAAACAGGCGTGGACCAACCGCACGGGCGTCGAGTACGTGTGGTTCAACAACGTCGAGACCCGCCCCGGCCAGGGCTACCCCCGTCGCTACGAGGACCAGGAGACGTGGCGCGGTGGCTGGGAGCTCAACAAGCGAGGCAACCTCGCGCTCAAGGCGGGCGGCCGTTTCAAGAAGCTGATCCAGATCTTCTCCAACCCGGTGCTGCCGTCCCTCGACGACTACTACGAGCCGTGGACGTACGACTACGAGACCCTGACCAACGCCCCGCTGCAGGAGCACACCCCGGTCGCCCGCCCCAAGTCCCTCATCTCCGGCAAGGACATGAAGATCGCCTGGTCCGCGAACTGGGACGACGACCTCGGCGGCTCGGCCGCGACCAGCGAGCGGGACGTCCTGCTGAACGAGGTCTCCGAGAAGATCAGGTTCGAGTTCGAGCAGACGTTCATGTTCTACCTGCCGCGGATCTGCGAGCACTGTCTCAACCCGTCCTGCGCGGCGTCCTGTCCCTCCGGTGCGATCTACAAGCGTGAGGAGGACGGCATCGTCCTGGTCGACCAGGACCGCTGCCGGGGCTGGCGGATGTGCGTGACCGGATGCCCGTACAAGAAGGTCTACTTCAACCACCGCACCGGCAAGGCCGAGAAGTGCACCTTCTGCTTCCCACGGGTCGAGGTCGGCCTGCCCACGGTGTGCTCCGAGACCTGCGTCGGCCGCCTGCGCTACATCGGACTCGTCCTCTACGACGCCGACCGGGTGCTGGAGGCCGCCTCCACTCGCGAGGACTCCGGCCTGTACGAGGCCCAGCGCCGGGTCTTCCTCGACCCGGACGACCCCGAAGTCGTACGGGAGGCGGAACGGGCGGGCATCCCGCGGGACTGGATCGAAGCGGCGCGGCGTTCTCCGATCCACGCCCTGATCAACACATACAAGGTGGCCCTGCCGCTGCACCCGGAGTACCGGACGTTGCCCATGGTCTGGTACATCCCGCCGCTCTCCCCGGTCGTCGACGCCGTCCGCGACACCGGCGAGGACGCCGAGAACCACCACAACCTCTTCGCCGCCGTCGAGGCCCTGCGCATCCCGATCGACTACCTCGCCCAGCTGTTCACCGCCGGCGACGCCGCCCCTGTCGACGCGGTCCTGCGCCGTCTGGCCGCCATGCGCTCCTACCTGCGCGACATCAACCTCGGCCGGGAACCGGACGACACCATCCCCGAGTCGGTCGGCATGAGCGGCGAGCAGCTCTACGACATGTACCGGCTGCTGGCACTGGCCAAGTACGACGAGCGGTACGTCATCCCGCCCGCCCACGCCGAACAGGCCCATGAACTGGAGGAGCTGGCCACCGAGTGCAGCCTCGACTACGAGGGCGGCCCCGGAATAGGCGGTTCCGGGCCATTCGGGGAGACCTCCGGCGGCGCTGCCCCCCTCGCGGTGGAGAACTTCCGCGCGCTGCGTGACCGGCAGACCTCCGACACTCCGGCCACGCCTGCCGGCAAGGCCACCCGCGTCAACCTGCTCAACTGGGACGGCAAGGGGTCTCCGCCCGGCCTGTTCCCGGACAGACCATCCGGCAGCGGTGCAGACATGGACAGCGGTGGG
Organism: Streptomyces sp. NPDC047880; assembly: GCF_040706515.1. Classification (NCBI taxonomy): domain Bacteria; kingdom Bacillati; phylum Actinomycetota; class Actinomycetes; order Kitasatosporales; family Streptomycetaceae; genus Streptomyces; species Streptomyces sp. NPDC047880. Next base: position 111,282 of record NZ_JBEZOK010000028.1, read on the forward strand.
GAGGCCGAGCCGAAGCCATGAACGTTCTCAAGGGCAAGACCACACGCAGGGCCCGTCCCGAGCCCTGGCATCCCCGTGCCTGGCAGACGCAGTCCCTCCTGCTCGCCTACCCCGACGACGCGTTCGAGCAGACCCTGGCCCTGGCCGGCCGAGTCGCGGCCACCCTGCCGGAACCGGTGGCCCGCCCCCTGCTCCGCTTCACCGCACTCGCCGAGCGGACCACCCCCGACGACCTGGCCGCCGCCTACGTCGCCACCTTCGACCACCGCAAACGCTGCTGCCCGTACCTGACCTACTACGCGCACGGCGACACCCGCAGGCGCGGCCTCGGCCTGCTGGGACTGAAGCAGACCTACGCGGCGGCCGGCTGGCGCCTGACAGACGACGAGCTGCCCGACCACCTCGCCGTCGTCCTCGAGTTCGCCGCCACCGACCCCGCCACCGGACACCGTCTGCTCACCGAGCACCGGGCCGGACTCGAGCTGCTGCGCCTGGCCCTGGCCGACGAAGACGCGCCCTGGGCCCACGTGCTGGACTCCGTCTCGGCCACCCTGCCCGCCCTCGCCGGCGACGACCGTGAAGCTGTCGCCCGCCTCGCCGCGCAGGGGCCGCCCGAGGAGCAGGTGGGTCTCGACCCGTACGCATCCCCCGTGTTCCTGCCCGACCCCGCCCCAGGAGGCCCCCGATGACCGCGACGGCACAGCCCCCGACCCTGGCGGTGGAGGCGGGAACCGCGGGCATCCTGCTGTGGGTCGTCCTGCCCTACGTGTGTCTCGCCGTCTTCGTCCTCGGTCACATCTGGCGCTACCGCTACGACAAGTTCGGCTGGACCACCCGCTCCTCCCAGCTCTACGAGAACCGGCTGCTGCGCATCGGCAGCCCGCTGTTCCACTTCGGCGTCCTCGTCGTCCTCGTCGGCCACATCGGCGGACTGGTCATCCCCAAGGGCTGGACCGAGGCGGCCGGGATCAGTGAGCACACGTACCACATCGGCGCCGTCGTCCTGGGCACCATCGCGGGCGTCGCCACACTCGGCGGACTGGCCATCCTGATCTACCGGCGCCGCACCGTCGGCCCGGTCTTCTCCGCCACCACCCGCAACGACAAGGCCATGTACGTCTCGCTGACCGTGACGATCGTGCTCGGTCTGGCCGCCACCGTGGCCGCGAACGCCGTCGGCGGCGGATACGACTACCGCGAGACCATCTCCCCCTGGTTCCGGTCGATCTTCTCCTTCCAGCCCGCACCGGACCTGATGACCGGCGCGCCGGTGCTGTTCCAGCTGCACGCGATCAGCGCCCTGCTCCTCTTCGCCGCCTGGCCGTTCACCCGGCTCGTCCACATGCTCACCGCACCGCTCGGCTACCTCACGCGCCCCTACATCGTCTACCGCAGCCGCGACACCGGGCTCGGTGCCCGCCCACAGCGCCGCGGCTGGGAACGCGTGGGGTCATGAGCGCCCGGTCCCGCCGTCGGCGGGGCGGTGGGCCGGCGTGCGGATCACGACCGCGGCATGCCGGCCCGCACCCCGCGTGGCGTCGGTGATGCCCGACCCCGCTCCAGCGCTCCGAGGCGGGGGAAGGGGCGAGGCGGTTCCTCTCCCGGCCGGGCGGTGCACCACCCGAACCGGGCCACCGCCCAGCGCTGCGAACCCTGGTGGACGGCGCGTGTCCCCTCAGGACGGGGCCGACTCCCCAGACGCTGTCACCAGCACCCTGGCGGCCCGCCTCCGAGGCTCAGGCCTCGGCCTCCGCGGGAAGGGGAACCGTCCAGTCCACGACGGTGCCGGTGGGTTCGTTCGGAGTGAGGGTGAAGCTGCCGCCGAGGTCGGTGGCGCGGCGGCGGAGGTTGTCCAGACCGCTGCGACGGGTGCCGGCGGGGTCGATGCCGGTGCCGTTGTCGGCGACGCGCAGGTGAAGCCGACTGCCGTCCGTCTCGGCGGTGACCTCGACGGCGGTGGCGTGTGCGTGCCGGGCGGTGTTCGAGAGGGCCTCGCGCAGTACCGCCAGCAGGTGCTCGGCGTGGCCGGCCGGGACTCCGGTGTCCAGCAGGCCGGTCATGCGCAGGGCGGGCGTGAAGCCGAGTACGGCGGCGGCCTGGTCGGTCTCGGCCAGCAATTGCCCGCGCAGCCCGCCGCGGCTGTCGGCACGGTCGTGCTCGTGCAGCGCGTAGATCGTGCCGCGCACCGTCTTGATGGTGTCGTCCAGGTCGTCCACGACCCGCTGCACACGCTCAGCCACCTGGGGCCGGTCGGAAATGCGGCCCAGTACCGAGTTCAGGGTGAGCCCTGAGGCGAACAGCCGCTGGATGGCCAGGTCGTGCAGGTCACGGGCGATGCGGTCGCGGTCGGAGAGGACCATGAGGTGTTCGGCCTCGCGCCGGTGCTCGGCGATCTCCAGGGCGAGGGCCGCCTGGTCGGCGAACCCGCTGATCATGGTCATGGTGGCCTCGGAGAACTCCGTGCCTCCGGACAGGTTGGCGACCTGGAGAACCCCGCGCACGGCCTCGCGCCCACCCAGGGGGAGCAGGAATCCCGGCCCCAGGTCGATCTTGGCCGCGGAGCCGCCCCCGGCCTGCGGCTCCTCCGACAGGGTGCTGCTCGTGACCCGCTCGTTGGACTGATAGACCTTCGCCGCCAGCGTGGTGGCAGGCAGGACCAGCCCGCGCACCTGCTCGGCGCTCACGCCCTCCGCGGCCTCGATCACCAGCTCCTCGCCCCCGTCGATCGGTACCGCAAGCGTCACCAGATCAGCACCGGACAACGTCCTGACCGTGGTGGCGATCCGGTGCAGCACCTGGTCCGGATCCGTACCGGACAGCAGGTTGCGGCTCAGGTCGCTGCTCGCCGCCAGCCACTGCTCACGGCGCCGGGAGTCCTCGTACAGGCGGGCGTTGTCGATCGCGACACCGGCCGCCGCCGCGAGCGTGCGCAGCACGGCCTCGTCATCGTCGTCGAACTCCACCCCACCGCGCTTGTCGGTCAGATACAGGTTGCCGAACACCTGGTCGCGCACACGCACCGGCGCCCCCAGGAACGTGGTCATCGGCGGATGCCCCGCGGGGAAGCCCACCGAGGCGGGATGGCGGCCCAGGTCGGACAGGCGCAGCGGCTCCGGTTCGCGGATCAGCAGCCCGAGGATGCCCTCGCCCTCGGGGTAGTGACCGATCGCCTCGATGGTGCTCTCATCCATGCCGACCGTGATGAACTGCAGGATCTTTCCCTCTTCGCCGATCACTCCCAGGGCGCCGTACCGGGCGTCCACCAGGGTGACGGCGGACTCGGTGATCCGGCGCAGCACCACGTCGAGATCCAGGTCGGTGCCGATGGAGAGGACCGCGTCCAGCAGTGTGTGCACCCGGTCCCGGGTCGCGCGGACCTGCTCCACTTGCGCCTGCAGACCCTCCAGCAGCTCATCCAGCCGCAACTGGGGCGCCGCTGAGGCGCCCCTCCGCCCCTGCGCCGGGCTCTCGGTCATTCCCGCTCCCTCCTGAAAAGGTGCCACAGGCACCTCTTCATGATGCCCGCAGGGCCCTGTCGGCGGCCGGATGCATGGGTCGAACGGTGCCGCTGGGCCAAATTCTATGACCCCGGGTTGCGCGTGACCGAGGTCGATGCATGAACGGTGCGGGCCCGCGCGGCGCCGACCTCCCTCATGACCGCCCCCTCGCCCCTCACCGTGCCGGTGCGCGGGAGCGGCGTACGCCGGACAGGCGCGGGTGTGCGGCGCAGCCGGTACCGGGCCGGAGCGGCGCATGGATCCCCGGCCACGATCCCCACGCGCGACGCGGCCGGACCACCACACCCGCACCCGGCACGCCCGCACACCGAGCTTCTCTGAGGCTCACGGCGTCCGACAGCACGTTCCAGCAGCCATGCAACGCCAACTACGCGCCCGGACAAGGCCATTTCGGGTGTCGAGGCGCCGCCCGCCTCCAGCGCTCGGCGACCTGCGGCCCGCCTTTTTCGGCCACCCTGTTTGCAAACGTGACGCAACCGGCCCATGGCCTGGAGCCCGACACGGGCAAACCGGCGCGTATTTTCACATTCAATGGTGAGGGCAGCAAGTCTCTCCGGGAAGGTTTCACCATGAACATAACTTGCCGTCGTGGGTGACGAGAGCAAATCGGTCGACAAGGAGCAAAAGGGTAGCCCCCGGGTAGTCTGCCAATGCAGGACGTAGCGCACTGATTAAATCGGCGAGAAAGTGATCGTCTACGCTCGTCGATTCACATAGCATCTAGTGCCGATAGTGATCACCTGCTGCACCCTGGATGCGGCCATCCCTGAACGGAACAGAATGCCTAGAGCCGTTGGCCTCGACATCGGGGTCAGTAAATGGGTGCTGGTCGGCGAGAGGAACATGCGACATCGATACGCGGCCGCACGACGGACGGTCCGGGCAAACTCCCGCGCGAGATCAACGCAGCTCTTGTCAAGAACCTCGGAAAAACCACCCCATCACCTCCCTTGGCATTTCCTTTCCCGGCTAGCTCGACGAGACCGGAACAGTGGAATCGTGGCCGAAGCGACCCTTTTTGGGTGGGCTGTCGGTTGCTCGGCAACGTTCCGTCGGCCGACCCGGGTACCACGGTGGTGCTCGACGGCGGGATCTGTACCGCCCTCGGGGGGCGTCAGCGTGCCGGTCACGGCTTATCCGTGAATCGCTCGCGACCCCGACGCTCCGCGTTTTTGAACATCCAAGGGATGACGTCACGGGAATCTCGTGTCAGTTGCCGGATGGCACCTCGGTGCTCAGCTCAGCCAGCGACGGGCCTTTCCGCCACTGAGCCGTGGCCATGCCGCGATGCGATTTTTCGGGAGAAGGTGAGGAGAATATGAGTAATCCGTTCGACTCCGAAGACGGCAGTTACTTCGTGCTCACGAACGACGAGGGACAGCACTCCCTCTGGCCGGCCTTCGTCGAGATCCCGGCCGGCTGGTCAGTGGTCTTCGGGGAGGCCACCCGGGCGGCGTGCCTGGAGTACGTCGACACGAACTGGACCGACTTGCGTCCCAAGTCGCTCGTCGAGGTGGCGGGCGGCAGCGTCAAGTAAGGCCCCTCCTGCAACATTGGTGATCGGGAGTGCCAGGCTCTCCGATTGGTACGGCGCAGCGGCTGTGCGATGCAAGCGAATTCGGAAGGCAGTTCCATCTATGACGGCACGACCAGACTTATCCGTAGTGGACGTTGTTGGGATCGGGTTCGGCCCTTCCAATCTCGCCCTGGCGATCGCTCTTGAAGAAGTAGCCGGTGCCGGAGCGGGTGCACCGGACATCAGCATGAAGTTCTACGAGCGGCAGTCTCGATTCGGCTGGCACCGTGGCATGCTGATGGAGGACGCGACAATGCAGGTCTCTTTCCTCAAGGACCTGGCTACCATGCGTAACCCAAGAAGTCGGTACACATTCGTGTCCTACCTCCAAGAAAAAGGCAGGATCGCCGAGTTCATCAACAGCAAGACCCTTTACCCCTTGCGTGTTGAATTCCATGACTACCTGGAGTGGGCGGCTCATCGCTTGCGGGCGCACGTGTCCTACGGAACCGAGGTCACCGGCATTCGGCCCGTGACCGAGGGCGGCGTGGTCAAGTACGTCGACCTGGTGGCCCGCCCCGCGTCCGGCGGCCCCGAAACCGTGGTCCAACGCGCGCGGAACGTCGTGATCGGTCTGGGGTTGACGCCTCGGCTTCCGGACGGCGTCTCGGAATCCGAGCGCATCTGGCACAGCGAGCAGTTGCTGCACAGGGTCGGCGCCATCACCTACGCCCCGCGCGATTTCGTCGTCGTGGGCTCTGGTCAGAGCGCAGCCGAGGCCGCCGGTTACCTGCACGGCACCTTTTCCGGCGCCACAGTGCACTCGGTGCTCTCGCGCTATGGCTACAGCGTCGCCGATGACAGCCCGTTCGCCAACGGAATCTTCGATCCGGAAGCAGTCGACCGGTTCTTCGCTGCTCCGGTCGACGCCAAGCGGCGCCTCCTCGACTACCACGGCAACACCAACTACTCGGTGGTCGACCTCGACCTGTCCCAGGAGCTGTACCGCAAGAGCTACCAGGAAAAGGTCCTCGGCCAGCAGCGGCTGCGGATGCTCAACACCTCACGTGTCACATCCGTGGACGAACACCCGGACGGCGTACGGGTGGTGGTCTCCTCGATGACATCCAACTCGGTGCAGGCCATTGACGCGGATGTGCTCGTCTACGCGACCGGCTACCGGCCGAGCGACCCGGCACAGCTGCTCCAGGACCTGCTCCCAGAGTGCAAGCGGGACGACCAGGGAGAGCTCGACGTGGCGCGCGACTACCGCCTCACCACGTCCGACGTTGTGCGCTGCGGAATCTACGTGCACGGTGCAAGCGCCGAACGCTCCCATGGGCTCTCGGCCGGCCTCCTGTCCACTACCGCGGTCCGGTCCGGCGAGATCGCCCATTCCATCCTCGCGAGGTAACCATGTACGTCCCAACGATCTACCAGGCGGAAGACCGGACATGGCTCCGCCGCGTCGTCAAGCGCTACCCCTTAGCCACGTTGATCAGCAACGGACCGAGGGCGCCGTACGCCACCCACCTTCCGGTGATCTTGAGCCCCGACGACACCTCAGGAGACGGTGGACTGGAGGGTGCGACACTGCTCGGCCACATGAACCGGGCCAATCCGCACTGGGGCGCACTGACCGACGGCGCGCACGCCCAGCTGGTCTTCACCGGGCCGCACGGCTATGTCACCCCCACCGTCTACGGAACGACGCCGGCGGCACCGACCTGGAACTTCGTAACGGTGCACCTCCAGGGGACCCTGCGGCTGATCCCCGATTTCGAAAAGACACTTGAAGTTGTCCGGCTGACGGTGAAGGCGTACGAGAAGGATTTCGGCGACGGGTGGGAGATGGACGGCTCACTGGACTACTTTCGGCAGATAGGCCCGGCCGTGGGCGCCTTCCACTTCGATGTGCAGTCGGCTGACGGAATGTTCAAGCTCAGCCAGGAGAAGGACCCGGAGGTGCAGGCAAGGGTTGCCGACCGCTTCGGTACCGGCGGCAACGGGCGCGGCACCGAAATCGCCGACTTCATGCGCGAGTTCCAGCACGCCGCCCGTGTAAGCGCCTGAACCTGCGCAGATCGAATCCGTGCCTTGGTGAGTCCGCGGCACAAGCCATCCCGAAGCAGAGGAGCGTACCTGTGCCTGCCACTGATGTGATCCCTTCCGCCGATCCGTATGGCCGAGGCCGGGTGGCGACCCCGCGTCGTCTGCTGATGTGCCGTCCCAGCCATTTCGACGTCATCTACTCCATCAACCCGTGGATGCACCCCGAGAAGCCGTGTGACGGCGGTCTGGCGCTCGCCCAGTGGGAGAAGCTGTGCGAGCTCTACACGTCGCTCGGTCACACGGTGGACGTGATCGACCCGATACCCGGGCTGCCCGACATGGTGTTCGCGGCCAATGGCGCGACGGTGGTGGACGGCAAGGTGCTCGGGGCGCGGTTCCGCCACCTGGAGCGCACGGCCGAGGGGCCCGCCTACCTCTCCTGGTTACAGGAGCAGGGGTTCGAGGACGTCCTGTGGCCGGAGTTCATCAACGAGGGCGAGGGTGATTACCTGCTCGTCGGCCGGCGCCTCCTCGCGGGCACCGGATTCCGCACCGACCCACGCTCGCACGCCGAGGCGCAGGAGTTCTTCGGACTCCCGGTCACCGGCCTCACCCTGGTCAACCCGAGGCACTACCACCTCGACACCGCCCTGGCGGTGCTGTCGGCGGACGACATCATGTACTACCCGGACGCCTTCTCACCGGGGAGCCGGGCGGTGCTCGCGGAAATGTTCCCCGACGCGATCCTGGCGTCCCCCGCGGACGCCGCGGCCTTCGGGCTCAACGCGTTCAGCGACGGCTTCAACGTGGTCCTGCCCGAAGCGGCCACCGGTCTCGCGGCGCAGCTCGCGAAGCGTGGGTTCAACCCGATCGGTGTCGACCTCTCCGAACTGCTCAAGGCCGGGGGCAGCGCGAAGTGCTGCACCCTCGAACTACGTACCGCCCCGGCCCGCCGGACGTCGGTCTGACGCTTCCCGGGGAGGCCGGGAAACGGTATGTCCGCGTGGCGTCTCCGCATGAGAACAGGGAGAATTTCGTGGCGAGTTACGACGTTGTCGTGGTAGGCGCGCGATGTGCCGGCGCGTCGACCGCTTTGCTGCTGGCCAGGCAGGGACGACGCGTTCTGCTGGTCGACAAGGCATCCTTTCCGTCGGACACCATGTCCACGCTCTACATTCACCAGCCGGGGGTCGCGAGGCTGGCGCGATGGGGGGTGCTCGACGACGTCGTAGCCTCCGGCTGTCCACCTCTGGAGACCATCAGTCATGACGTCGACGGTCTCCGGCTGTCCGCCACGACGCCGGCCATGGACGGGGTGACCGCTGCCTACGCGCCGAGGCGCTACGTCCTCGACGATCTGCTCGTGCGGGCCGCCGTCGCGGCGGGTGCCGACTTCATGGACGGTACCCGGGCGGAGGAGCTGGTCCTGCGTGACGACCGGGTCGCCGGGGTCCGCCTGCGGACCGGCGATGCGGTGGCGACCGTATCGGCGGGACTGGTCATCGGGGCCGACGGCATGCGGTCCAAGGTCGCGGAACTGGTCGATGCGCCCGCCGTCCGGTCGGCTCCCCTGGCGAGTTGCGTCTACTACACCTTCTGGCACGGGCTGCGCACCGGATTCGGCTTCCACGAGAGGCCAGGGCGCTGGGTCGCCCGGATTCCGACGCACGACGACCTCACGATCGTTGCCGCATACCTGCCACAGAGCGAATTCCAGGCTGCCCGCCGCGACCCGGCGGCAGCGTATCTCGCGGCCGTCGAGTCGACCGCGCCGGAACTGTACGAGCAGATGATGTCCGCGGAGCGCGCCGACAGATGGAGAGGAACAGGAGACCAGCGGAACTACTTCCGCCAGGCGCACGGCCCGGGGTGGGCGCTGGCCGGCGACGCGGCACACCATCTCGACACGATCAGCGCCCGCGGCATCACCAACGCACTGATCCAGGCCGACCTGATCGCCGAGTCCCTTTCCGGGGTGGACACCGCGGACGCGGCAGCCGTCGACCAGGCGATGGAGCACTTCGCCAAGGACATGGGTGCCGTACTCGACGAGCCGTACATGAGCACCCTCGAACTGGCCAGACTCCAGCCGACGAAGGCCAGGCTGCGCATGCTGCACGCGGCCGCCGGATCGCCCGAACTGACGTCGCGCTACTTCGCCCTGGTCTCCGGCGTCATCAGAATGCGCGAATTCATGACGGCCGATGTGGTGGACCTGTTGTAGGCACCGCGGAACCGCTGATCCCCGCACGTCCTCCGGCGGTTCGACCCTCCTCGTAGCCCACGTGCGATGTTCCCACCCGCCGGCTCCCTGCCCATGCCGCGCGGACCGCCACCTCCCCCTGGCTCGCCGGCAGCTCTCCGCTGCCCACCGGAAGTAAGGTTGAGCATTGATCCCGTTGTCTTTCGCGCAGCGTCGGTTGTGGTTCGTCCACCAGCTGGAGGGACGGTCAGCGACCTACAACATCCCCCTGGTGACGCGGCTGACCGGTGACCTGGACGCGCGGGCGCTGGGTGCGGCGGTCGCAGACGTCGTGGGCCGGCACGAAAGCCTGCGGACCGTGTTCCCGGCCGTGAACGGCGTTCCCGAGCAGCGCGTGCTCGATGCGGCGGAGGCGGACTTCGGGTGGGAGGTCATCGACGCCTCGGAGTGGCCGGCGGGCACACTGGACGACAGCGTCGCGGAGACGGCGTGGTACGCGTTCGACCTGGCTACCGAAGTCCCTTTACGCGCTCGGCTGTTCAGGGTCGCGGTCGACGAGCACATCGTCGTGTTCGTGATGCACCACATCGCGTCGGACGGCCTGTCGCTCGCGCCGTTCCTGCGGGACGTCGAGCTGGCGTACGGCGCGCGTGTCGCCGGGGAGGCCCCCGGCTGGGCACCGTTGCCGGTGCACTACACCGACCACACGCTCCGGCAGCGTGACATGCTCGGAAGCGAGTCGGACCCGGACAGCGTGTTGAGCCGGCAACTTCGGTTCTGGGAGAAGACGCTCGCCGGTTTCGAGGGCCGGTTGGAGCTCCCGACGGACCGGCCGTATCCGGCGGTGGCGGATCACCGGGGTGCCCGGATGGCCGTCGAGTGGCCCGCGTCGCTTCAAGCGGAGGTGCGGCGGGCGGCCCGGGAACACCGGGCGACCGGCTTCATGGTGGTCTCGGCGGCACTGGCGCTTCTGCTGTCCAAGCTGAGCGGTAACCCCGACGTGGCGTTCGGCGTGCCGACCACGGGCCGGCGCACGGCCCACCTCGCAGACCTCGTGGGCTTCTTCGCCAATACGCTGGTGCTCCGCGCCGATGTCTCCGGAGAGTTGACGTGCGGTGAACTGCTGCGGCAGGTCCGGAACCGCACCCTGGACGCGTCGGCGCACCAGGACGTGCCGTTCGACGCGCTCGTCGACCTGGTCAACCCCGCCCGCTCGCAGACGCACCACCCGCTGGTCCAGGTCATGCTCGGCTGGCAGAACAACATCACCGCCGAGCTGCGACTTTCCGGCCTGCGGGCCGAGTCCGTGCCCACCGTCTCCCGCACGGCCCGTATGGACCTCACGTTCAGCCTGCGCGAGCGGTACACCGAGGCCGGCGAGCCGGACGGAATCGGCGGCGTGGTCGAGTACCGCACCGACGTGTACGACGCGGCGACGATCGAGTCGCTGGTGGCCCGCTTCCAACGAATCGTCTCGGCGATGGTCGCCGACATGGACCGGCCGGTCGCCTCGATCGGCGTGCTGGACGACGACGAGCGCACCCGCCTCGACGTCCTCGGCCGTCGTGCCGTGCTCGCAGAGCCGGCCAGCGGCGTGTCCGTCCCCGAGCTCTTCGCGGCCCAGGCGGCGCGGCGCTCGGATGCCGTGGCAGTGGTGTTCGAAGGCCGTTCCCTGACGTACCGCGAACTTGACGAGGCGTCCACCCGGCTGGCGAGGCTGCTGGCCGGCCGGGGCGTGGTCGCGGGCGACGCGGTCGCCCTCATGCTCCCGCGCTCCGCCGGGACAGTGGTCGCGGTCCTGGCCGTGCTGAAGCTGGGCGCGATGTATGTGCCGATCGACGTCAAACACCCCGACGAGCGGGTGGCGTTCATACTCAGTGACGCGTCTCCGGCAGCCGTCGTGACCACGACCCGGCTGGCCCACCGGGTCGAGGGGTACGACGGCGCGGTGGTGGACGTCGAGGACCCTGACCTGGCCGCGCAGCCGGTCACGGCCCTGCCCTTCCCCGATGCCGAGCGGATCGCCTACATCATCTACACCTCCGGTACCACCGGTGTCCCCAAGGGCGTCGCGGTGTCCCAGGCGAACGTCACCCGGCTGTTCACCTCGACGGCCCCCGGATTCGTGCCGTCCCCGGACCACGTGTGGTCGCTGTTCCACTCCTACGCGTTCGACGTGTCGGTGTGGGAGATGTGGGGTGCGCTGCTGCACGGCGGGCGCCTGGTCGTCGTCCCCGAGGGCGTCGTACGCTCCGCCACCGACTTCCACCGGTTGCTCGTCGACGAGAACGTCTCCGTCCTGAGCCAGACGCCCTCGGCGTTCTACGCCCTTCAGGCGGCAGACCTGCGGCAGGAGGGCGTGGCCCGGCTGGACGCCCTGGAGGCCGTGGTCTTCGCGGGCGAGGCGCTGGAGCCGGCCAAGCTGCGAGCCTGGCTCGAACGACGCGAGACCTGGCCCCACATGATCAACATGTACGGGACGACGGAGACGACCGTCCATGCCTCGTTCCGGAGCATCGTGGCCGCGGACCTGGACACCCATGTCAGTCCCGTGGGCGTGCCGCTCGCGGATCTGGCCTTCTTCGTGCTGGACGCGGGTCTGTGCCGGGTGCCGACGGGCGTGGTCGGCGAGTTGTACGTGGCCGGTCCCGGTGTCGGCCTGGGCTACCTGGGCCGTACCGGTCTGACGGCGTCGCGTTTCGTGGCGTGTCCGTTCGGCCCGGCCGGCTCGCGGATGTACCGCACGGGTGACGTGGTGCGGTGGAACTCCGCGGGCGAGCTGGAGTATGTGGGGCGCTCGGACCAGCAGGTCAAGATCCGTGGTTTCCGCGTGGAACCGGGCGAGGTCGAGGCCGCCCTGGCCGCTGTGCCCGGGGTGGAGCGGGCCGCGGTGGTGGCGCGTGACACAGAAACCGGCAAACAGTTGGTGGGATATGTGGTACCCGCCGACGCGGCCGTGGGCGTGGACGGTTCGGTGGTGCGCGGCGAGGTGGCGGCGCAGGTGCCGGAGTACATGGTGCCGGCGGTGGTGATGCCGGTCGCGGACCTTCCGTTGACGGTGAACGGAAAGCTGGACAAACGGGCGCTGCCCGAGCCGGAGTTCACCGGAGGCGAGTACCGGGCGCCGTCGTCACCGGCTGAGGAGATCGTGGCGGGGATCTTCGCGCGGGTGCTGGAGCTGCCGCGGGTCGGGGCGGACGATTCGTTCTTCGATCTCGGCGGCAACTCGCTCTCCGCGATGCGGGTCGTCGCGGCCCTGCGCGAGTCCTTCGACCGCGAGATCGGCGTGCGGGCGCTGTGGGACGCGCCGACGGTGGCGGGTCTGGCCCGTTCACTGGATGGTTCGCCGGGTGAAAGCGCGGCATGGGTGCCGGTAGCCCGCCCGGAGCGGCTGCCGTTGTCGTTCGCGCAGCGCCGCCTGTGGTTCCTCCACCAGGTGGAGGGCGCGTCGGCTACGTACAACATCCCGCTGGTGCTGCGTCTGACCGGTGCCCTGGATGTGCGGGCGCTGGGTGCGGCGTGCGCCGACGTCGTGGGCCGGCACGAGAGCCTGCGGACGGTGTTCCCGGCCGTGGGAGGTGTGCCGGAGCAGCGCGTCCTGGACGCGGACGGGGCGGCATACGGCTGGGACGTCGTCGACGCGACCGCGTGGCCGGCGGACCGTGTGGCCGAAGCCGTCGGCGAACGGGGCCGGCACTGCTTCGACCTGGCCACCGATGTTCCGTTCCGCGCGACGCTCTTCGCAGTGTCTGCCACAGAGCATCAGCTGGTGCTGGTCATGCACCACATCGCGGGCGACGGATGGTCCCTGGCACCGCTGCTGCGCGACCTGTGGACCGCGTACGAAGCGCGCACCGCCGGGGGCACCCCCGGCTGGTCACCGCTGCCCGTGCAGTACGCCGACTACACGCTCTGGCAGCAGGAACTCCTGGGCGAGGAGGCGGATGCGGACAGTGTGCTCCGCCGGCAGATGCAGTTCTGGGAGCGGTCGCTGGAGGACCTGCCCAGCAGGCTGGAGCTTCCCACGGACCGGCCGTACCCGGCGGAGGCCGACCAGCGCGGAGGCCGCGTGATCGTCGACCTGCCCGCGGAGTTCCACGAGCTGGTGCAACGGGTCGCGCGGGAGCGTGATGCCACGCCGTTCATGGTGATGTCGGCGGCGTTGTCGGTGCTGCTGTCACGGCTGAGCGGCAGCGCGGACGTGGCCTTCGGCGTGCCGACGGCGGGCCG
>NZ_JBEZOK010000029.1:0-122481 GCF_040706515.1 Streptomyces sp. NPDC047880
AAGGACGAGCGCACGCAGGAGCTCATCGCGATCTGGACCAAGGCGACCAACGAGGACGCCGAGGCGATGAACGACAACTTCCCGTTTCACGTGAAACAGGGCGCCCACCCACATGGTCGTCTAACCGATTCCGCGCCACCCGTCGCGATCGACGCCACCCGGCACAGGAGCGCCCTCGTCGTACGGCTGACGCGTGAACACGAACGAACCGACGTCCAGGTGGCTCACGGCTCCGTCAGGCCGCCGTACGGCCTGCAGAAGTTCGCCGGCGTAGTAGCCCTCCAGCCCCGTCCAGGTGCCGTCACCGTTCGGTCGGAACCGCGAGCGACGGCCTCCGCCAGTCAACGGCCCCAGCGAGACGAGCCCGTCGGCCGTCAGGCGCAGGGCGAAGGCGTGCGTCCCCCAGTACCACTGCCCCGTCAGCTCCAGCAGCGACGGGTCGACCTCACGCAGCGGCTTCCACGGGTCGGGGATGCGCGGCTCCGCCTCGGCGACGATGCGGACCAGATCGGCCGCGACAGGGAACAGCAGCGGCCCTGAGGTGGAGTTGGCCAGGGCGACCGCCGCCACGTCGTCCTCGACGCTGATCATGAGGCACGCGAGGAAGCCGGGCAGCGAACCGGTGTGGCCGACGAGGGAGCGTCCGTTCCGACGCCGGATCTCCATGCCGAGGCAGTAGGCGTAACCGCTCGCCACGTCCGCCGCCTCATGGGCCGCAGCCGGCGTCCTCATCTCTCGCAGCGACTCGGCGCTCAGCACCCGCTCGTCGCCGTTGAGCAGGAAGGCCGCGAACCGCGCCAAGTCACCTCCTGTAGACCACAGTTGACCAGCTGGAGCCATACGCCCCAGATCCTCGGCGGGCTCGGGAAGCATCACGTCGGCCCAGGGATGCACGGCCCAGCCCCCCGCATGGGGCGCCACAGACCGCACGCTCGTGCGATGCAACCCCAGAGGTTCGAGCACTTCGCTCCGCAGGACCTCCTCCCAGGAAGCCCCACGGAGCTTCTCGACGAGAGCACCGAGCAGGGCGTAGCCCGGGTTGGAGTAGTGGAATCGCCGGCCCGGCGGGGTCAGCTGGGGTCGGTCGCCCAGGATGTCGGCGAGTTCGGGCCGCAGGGCCCCGGGGCTTCGCTCCCACCACGGGCCCGGCGTCTCGGCCGGCAGTCCTCCTGTGTGCGCGAGGAGTTCGGCGATGGTCGCCTCCCCCACGCCGGTGCCCGGCAGATGCTTCTCGAGCGGGTCCTCGAGATCGAGTGCGCCCTCGTCGCGCAGCCGCAGCACCAGAACCGCTGTGAAGGTCTTGGTGATCGAGCCGATCCGGTACTGCACGTTCTCGTCCGGCGCGTGCCCTTCCACCGAGGTCCGTGCGCCCGTCCACACCGTCGTACCGTCTCGTACGACGGCCGCGACGAGCGACGGGGTCCGGCCCTCGGCCTGCGCGACGGCGATGCGGTGCAGCAGAGCGCGACGTGTACCGGGAAGCAGTTCTCCCTGAAATGTCGTCATGGGCACAGTCCACCCGGGCTGGCGTTCCCCCGTCGAGCACATTCGGGGGCAGGGCCTGTGAGAGCCGGGGCGGATCAGGTCTGTGCCATGTCCACGAAGCGCGAGTAGTGCCCCTGGAAGGCGACGGTGATCGTCGCCGTCGGACCGTTTCGGTGCTTGCCCACGATGATGTCCGCCTCGCCCGCACGGGGCGACTCCTTCTCGTACGCGTCCTCGCGGTGCAGAAGGATCACCATGTCGGCGTCCTGCTCGATGGAGCCCGACTCACGCAGGTCGGACACCATCGGCTTCTTGTCCGTGCGCTGCTCGGGACCACGGTTGAGCTGGGAGAGCGCGATCACCGGAACTTCCAGCTCCTTGGCCAGGAGCTTGAGGTTCCGGGACATGTCCGAGACTTCCTGCTGACGGCTTTCGGCGCGCTTGGATCCCCCGGACTGCATCAGCTGCAGATAGTCGATGATCACCAGCCTGATGTCGTTGCGCTGCTTCAGCCGACGGCACTTCGCGCGGATCTCCATCATCGACAGGTTCGGGGAGTCGTCGATGTACAGAGGCGCGGAGGAGACCTCGGGCATCCGGCGCGCCAGACGCGTCCAGTCCTCGTCCGTCATGGTGCCGGACCGCATGTGGTGAAGGGCGACCCGGGCCTCCGCGGACAGCAGACGCATCGCGATCTCGTTGCGACCCATTTCCAGGGAGAAGATGACGCTCGGCAGGTTGTGCTTGATCGACGCGGCCCGGGCGAAGTCGAGGGCCAGAGTCGACTTACCCATGGCGGGACGGGCCGCGATGACGATCATCTGGCCCGGGTGCAGACCGTTGGTGAGCGAGTCGAAGTCGGTGAACCCGGTGGGCACGCCGGTCATCTCGCCGCTGCGCGAGCCGATCGCCTCGATCTCGTCGAGAGCGCCCTCCATGATGTCGCCGAGCGGGAGGTAGTCCTCACTGGTGCGCTGCTCGGTGACCGCGTAGACCTCTGCCTGGGCGCGGTTGACGATCTCGTCGACGTCGTCGTCGGCCGCGTATCCCATCTGCGTGATGCGGGTCCCGGCCTCGACCAGGCGGCGAAGAACGGCCCGCTCGTGCACGATCTCCGCGTAGTACGCCGCGTTGGCGGCCGTCGGCACCGTCTGGACAAGGGTGTGCAGGTACGAGGCGCCGCCGACCTTGTTGATCTCGCCGCGCTTGGTGAGCTCGGCCGCGATCGTGATGGGGTCGGCCGGCTCGCCCTTGGCGTAGACGTCGAGGACGGCCTGAAAGATCGTCTCGTGGGCCGGCTTGTAGAAGTCGTGGCCCTTGAGGATCTCGACGACATCGGCGATGGCGTCCTTGGACAGGAGCATGCCGCCGAGGACGGACTGCTCGGCGTCAATGTCCTGCGGCGGTACCCGCTCGAACGACGGGGACGATCCGCCGTCCCACGCTCCGTTGTCCCTGCCTCGCTCGTGCTGTTCGTCGCGGCCCCGGGCTCCGTCGTCCCGTCGGCGGGAGGCGGGCAGACGATCACTGGGTCCGCTGTCGGCCCACGGGTCGTCCAAGGGCTCGGAAATACTCACCGAGCCACCTCCTCCCGTCCGCCGAAGCAGACCTAGCCGTGCCCCTCTTTTCTACGGCACGGCACTGACAAATAAGAGGCCCAACTCCGGTTGGCACGCGCCGGTTTTGTGGCGTTCTGAAAACCGGCGGACGGAGCGGGCGCCGGACCACCGTAGGCCTGTCGGCACCGTCAGCCAATCTGGTTATCCACAGGCCATGTGGACGACGGCCCAGATGCTGTGGAGAACTCCGCGAAACCTGTGTACGACCCAGTGGACAGGCCTGTGAACAAGCGACACCGGTCGGCGAAGAAGAAGCTCTGACCTGCACGTTTACCGTCCACGGGCTGTGTAGAAGAAAAACTTTCCCAACCGGCCCAAGATCACCTCGAACAGTGCACAGCAGTGCGCATGCCAGGACGCGAGGTAAGGGTCACGAAACCTTTGCATCTCTTACCTGTGGACGATTAGATTGGTGCACATGACACAGGCCCCCGCGCGCCGTCCCTCCGGCCGGAGACAGCACGACCGAGAGATCATCGCGTTGGCCGTGCCGGCCTTCGGCGCCTTGGTCGCCGAGCCCCTCTTCCTCATGGCCGACACCGCCATCGTGGGCCATCTGGGCACGGCCCAACTCGCCGGTCTCGGTGTAGCCTCCGCCCTGCTGATGACTGCCGTGAGCGTCTTCGTCTTCCTCGCTTACGCCACGACGGCCGCCGTGGCACGCCGTGTCGGCGCGGGCGACCTCCAAGCCGCCATCCGACAGGGCATGGACGGCATCTGGCTGGCCCTGCTCCTCGGTGCCGCCGTCGTCGCCGTGGCGTTGCCGACAGCCCCGCACCTCGTGGACCTGTTCGGCGCTTCGGACGCGGCAACTCCTTACGCGATCACGTATCTGCGCATTTCCGTGCTCGGCATACCCGCCATGCTCGTGGTCCTGGCCGCGACGGGTGTCCTGCGCGGACTGCAGGACACCCGAACCCCGCTCTATGTCGCCATCGCGGGCTTCGTCGCCAACGGCGCCCTCAACGCCGGCCTGGTCTACGGGGCAGACCTGGGGATCGCCGGTTCCGCGTGGGGCACCGTCATCGCCCAGTGCGGCATGGCCGCGGTCTATCTCGTGGTGGTTCTGCGAGGAGCACGCAAGCACGGAGCCTCATTGCGCCCGGATGCCGCCGGGATAAGGGCCTCCGCTCAAGCCGGTGTACCTCTCTTGGTGCGCACCCTCTCGCTGCGGGCCATCTTGATGATCGCAACGGCGGTCGCCGCCCGTCTCGGGGATGCCGACATAGCCGCCCACCAGATCATCCTCTCGCTGTGGAGCCTGCTGGCCTTCGCCCTCGATGCCATCGCCATCGCGGGACAGGCCATCATTGGGCGCTACCTCGGAGCCGGTGACGCCCAGGGCGCCCGGGACGCGTGCCGTCGCATGGTGGAGTGGGGCATCGCCGTCGGCGTCGTCCTCGGCGCTCTGGTGATTCTCACCCGACCGGCATTCCTGCCCTTGTTCACCAGCGACCCAGCCGTGAAGGACGTGGCGCTGCCCGCCCTGATCATCGTCGCCCTCTCCCAGCCGATCTCCGGGATCGTCTTCGTCCTGGACGGCATACTGATGGGCGCCGGCGACGGTCCGTATCTCGCCTGGGCCATGCTGCTCACCCTGGCGGTGTTCACACCGGCAGCTCTCCTGGTCCCGGTACTGGGCGGCGGCCTGACCGCGCTCTGGGTCACGATGACGCTGATGATGACCGTTCGCATGCTGACCCTGTGGCTCCGCACCCGCTCGGGCCGCTGGATCGTGACAGGCGCTACCCGCTGACCGTGCGCATAGGGCGCTGTCTGTTTCACGTGGAACGCTCTGTGTTTCACGTGAAACACGGGATGCTCCACAGAACGCGGTGTTTCACGTGAAACATGGTCGCTCGACAGGCCCGCCCACCAGGCACGAAGGGGCCGCACCCCATAGGGTGCGGCCCCTTCGCCTACTGCCTCAGCGAGCGCGGTGCTCAGGCCGCGACGACCTCGATGTTGACCTTGGCGG
Organism: Streptomyces sp. NPDC047880; assembly: GCF_040706515.1. NCBI lineage: Bacteria > Bacillati > Actinomycetota > Actinomycetes > Kitasatosporales > Streptomycetaceae > Streptomyces > Streptomyces sp. NPDC047880. The sequence goes on from NZ_JBEZOK010000029.1 coordinate 5,083, forward strand.
CAACCTCGGGGTGCAGACGCACGGACGTCTCGTGAGCGCCCAGCGTCTTGATCGGCGAGCCGAGCTCGATGCGGCGCTTGTCGACCTCGGGGCCACCGGAAGCCTTGATCGCGGAAGCGATGTCGGCCGGGGTGACGGAACCGAAGAGACGACCGGCGTCGCCGGAGCGGACGGCCAGACGGACCTTGACGCCCTCGAGCTGGGCCTTCACGGCGTTGGCCTGCTCGATGGTCTGGATCTCGTGGATCTTGCGAGCACGACGGATCTGCTCGACGTCCTTCTCGCCACCCTTTGTCCAGCGGATAGCGAACTTCCGCGGGATCAGGTAGTTGCGAGCGTAACCGTCCTTGACGTCGACGACGTCGCCCGCGGCACCGAGGCCGGAGACCTCGTGGGTGAGGATGATCTTCATGTGTCGGTCACCCTTCCCTTATCGCGCGGTGGACGTGTAGGGCAGCAGCGCCATCTCACGGCTGTTCTTCACGGCCGTGGCGACGTCACGCTGGTGCTGCGTGCAGTTGCCGGTCACGCGGCGGGCACGGATCTTGCCGCGGTCGGAAATGAACTTCCGCAGCATGTTCGTGTCCTTGTAGTCCACGTACGTGACCTTGTCCTTGCAGAAAGCGCAGACCTTCTTCTTCGGCTTGCGCACAGGCGGCTTCGCCATGATGTTTCTCCTGTGTGATCAAGAAGTGTGGGGTGCGAGCCCGCCCTTAGAAGGGGGGCTCGTCCGAGTAGCCGCCACCGCCGCCGCCGGAGTTTCCACCCCAGCCGCCGCCACCGCCCTGGTTGCCACCGGCGGGAGCGCCGGTCGCCCACGGGTCGTCGGCGGGAGCGCCGCCGCCCTGCTGGCCGCCACCGGGGCCGCCGCCCCAGCCGCCGCCACCCTGGCCGCCGCCACCGCCGTAGCCGCCCTGGCCACCCTGTCCGCCGCGGCCGGTGGTCTTGGTGACCTTGGCCGTGGCGTTGCGCAGGCTGGCGCCGACTTCCTCGACGTCCAGCTCGTAGACCGTGCGCTTGACACCCTCACGGTCCTCGTAGGACCGCTGCTTCAGCCGGCCCTGCACGATGACGCGCATGCCTCGCTGGAGCGACTCGGCGACGTTCTCCGCCGCCTGACGCCAGACCGAGCAGGTCAGGAAGAGGCTTTCGCCGTCCTTCCACTCGTTCGTCTGGCGGTCGAAGGTGCGGGGGGTGGACGCGACACGGAACTTCGCGACCGCCGCACCGGAGGGGGTGAAGCGCAGCTCGGGGTCGTCGACAAGATTGCCGACGACCGTGATGACGGTCTCGCCTGCCATGGGGGAACCTCTCGGCGGGTTTGCTCTGGCTGCTTGCTACTCGAATCCCGGAATCAGCTGAGCCGGGAAGCTCAGTGGGTCTCGGGACGGAGGACCTTGGTCCGGAGGACCGACTCGTTCAGGTTCATCTGGCGGTCGAGCTCCTTGACGACCGCAGGCTCGGCCTGCAGGTCGATGACCGAGTAGATGCCCTCGGGCTTCTTCTTGATCTCGTACGCGAGACGACGACGACCCCAGGTGTCGACCTTCTCGACCTTTCCGCCGCCGTCACGGACGACAGAGAGGAAGTTCTCGATCAGCGGAGAGACAGCGCGCTCCTCGACCTCGGGGTCGAGGATGACCATCACCTCGTAGTGACGCATGTGGAACCCACCTCCTTTGGACTCAGCGGCCACGGTCGTTCCGTGGCAGGAGGGTTGTGATGCGTAGCAACGGTATCGGCCATCACTGACAATCGGGGTTCTGAGGAGAAGCCCCTGCCATGACGTGGGCAGACACCGGTGCGGACGGTACAGAGTACCCGCACAGCGGCTTGCGGTTGAAATCCGGCCGTCTGGGCAGCCAATCTGTACACATCGGGTGTGTATGGCGCTACGGTGCGCCGACTTTCGCAGGAGGTGCCCTATGGCACAGGCATTGCGATCCAACACCGGTGGCGGCCTCTTCGCCACGGACGGCAAGCCCCATCCCCTCCAGGACGCCCTGCTCGCGGTGACCCTGGTGCTGGGCCTCTTGTCGTTCCTCACGGCGATCATCGACGAAGACCTGCATCTGCTCAGCTCCTGGGCCGGCCTGGTGGGCATCCTCACGGGTGCGTACGGCCAGTGGATCTCGGAGACGACCCGGGAGCGCTTCGGTCTCATCCTCGGCCTGGGCGCATCGGGCGTCGGGTTCTTCCTGGGCATGGCGCACGGCGGCCTCATCGGCTGACGCCAGGGACACCTCCTCAACCGAAGACCGGAGCACGCCCCGGTCGGCCTCGGGCCGGGACGTGGGCCCCGTACGCCCAACCGGCGCGCTCCCAAGGCGCAGTAGGCTTCGCGCGAGAGCCGGAGCCCCTGACCCCATGGGGACACACCAGCCCGAGGAGCGCCCCGAAATGAGCCTGACCCTGAGGACCATCAGTCGCGAGCAGCATCTGGCCTACATCCAGAGCCTGCCGTCGGCGAGCCACATGCAGGTCCCGGCCTGGGCTGACGTCAAGGCGGAGTGGCGCTCCGAGAACCTCGGCTGGTTCGACGACCGCACCGGCGAGATGGTCGGCGCGGGTCTGGTCCTCTACCGGCAGCTTCCCAAGATCAAGCGGTACCTCGCCTACCTGCCCGAGGGCCCGGTCATCAACTGGTTCGCGCCGAATCTGCAGGAATGGCTCGAACCGATGCTGGCGCACCTGAAGCAGCAGGGGGCCTTCTCCGTGAAGATGGGGCCGCCGGTGATCATCCGGCGCTGGGAGGCCCCGTCGATCAAGCAGGGCATCCAGAACCCGGACGTCAAGCGTCTCCGCGACATCGAGGCCGACCACATCGAGCCGCGTGCCTTCGAGGTGGCCGACAAGCTGCGCCGCATGGGCTGGCAGCAGGGTGAGGACGGCGGTGCCGGCTTCGGTGACGTCCAGCCGCGCTACGTGTACCAGGTGCCGCTGGCGAATCGTTCCCTGGAAGAGGTCCACAAGAACTTCAACCAGCTGTGGCGCCGCAACATCAAGAAGGCCGAGAAGGCCGGCGTGGAGGTCGTCCAGGGCGGCTACCAGGACCTCGAGGAATGGCAGCGGCTGTACGAGATCACGGCCGTGCGCGACCACTTCCGGCCGCGCCCGCTGTCGTACTTCCAGCGCATGTGGACGGCCCTCAACACCGAGGACCCCAACCGCATGCGGCTGTACTTCGCCCGGCACAACGGCGTGAACCTGTCGGCGGCGACCATGCTGATCGTGGGTGGGCACGTCTGGTACTCCTACGGCGCCTCCGACAACATCGGCCGCGAGGTGCGACCCTCGAACGCGATGCAGTGGCGGATGCTGCGCGACGCCTACGCGCTCGGTGCCACCGTCTACGACCTGCGCGGCATCTCCGACTCGCTGGACGAGACCGACCACCTCTTCGGTCTGATCCAGTTCAAGGTGGGTACCGGCGGCCAGGCGGCCGAATACCTCGGCGAGTGGGACTTCCCGCTGAACAAGCTGCTGCACAAGGCGCTCGACATCTACATGTCGCGCCGCTGATGTCCCGTTCAGTGCTTCTATACCTCTGATACACGGCAACCGCCGATACACGGCACCGCGAGAAAGGTTCCAGGTCCGGTCATGGCGCTCACGCTCTACGTCGACACCGCGCGCTGGCGTGCGCACCACAAGCACGTGCAGGAGCAGTTCCCGGGCCTCGTGCCGGTCTGCAAGGGCAACGGCTACGGCTTCGGGCACGAGCGGCTGGCGGAGGAGGCCACGCGGCTGGGCTCGGACGTCCTGGCCGTCGGCACGACCTACGAGGCCGCCCGGATCAAGGACTGGTTCGGCGGTGACCTGCTGGTGCTGACGCCGTACCGGCGCGGCGAGGAGCCGGTGCCGCTGCCGGACCGGGTCATCCGCTCCGTCTCGTCGATAGACGGTGTCTACGGTCTGGTCGGTGCGCGCGTCGTCATCGAGGTGATGTCCTCGATGAAGCGGCACGGCATCGGCGAGCAGGACCTGGCCCAGCTGCACGCGGCCATCGAGAACGTCCGTCTCGAAGGCTTCGCCATCCACCTCCCGCTGGACCGGACCGACGGCTCGGACGCCGTCGAGGAGGTCATCGGCTGGATGGACCGGCTGCGTGCCGCCCGGCTGCCCCTGCACACCATGTTCGTCAGCCACCTCAAGGCCGAGGACCTCGCCCGGCTCCAGCAGCAGTTCCCGCAGACCCGCTTCCGGGCCCGCATCGGCACGCGGCTGTGGCTGGGAGACCACGACGCCACCGAGTACCGCGGGGCGGTCCTGGACGTCACGCGCGTGGCCAAGGGGGACCGTTTCGGCTACCGGCAGCAGAAGGCGGCCTCGGACGGCTTCCTGGTGGTCGTGGCGGGCGGCACGTCGCACGGAGTGGGTCTGGAGGCTCCCAAGGCGCTGCACGGCGTCATGCCGCGCGCCAAGGGAGTCGCCCGTGCCGGCCTCGCGACGGTGAACCGGAACCTTTCTCCGTTCGTCTGGGGCGGCAAGCAGCGCTGGTTCGCGGAGCCGCCGCACATGCAGGTCTCGATCCTCTTCGTACCGGCGGACGCGCCCGAGCCGAAGGTCGGCGAGGAACTGGTCGCCCATCTGCGCCACACCACCACGCAGTTCGACCGGATCGTGGACCGCTGACCGTCGCGAGAGACCGTCTCGCGCAGGGCAGCAAGAAGGCCGTACACGGTGCCCCGTGTACGGCCTTCGACGTTCCCGGCCACGGCGTTCCGGGGGGCGGTTCGCTCAGAGCGAACCCCCCGTGGCACGGGGCCCGCCCCACTCGACCGGTGTCGCGTCGGACTCGGCGGTCACGCGCTGCCGGGGGCGGGCCGCCGGGCCGAGGACGAAGACGTCGTCGGCCCCGTCGAGGACACCGCCCGAGGGGTCGTCGTGACCGGACCGGCGCACCGGATCCCGATCCGGCATGAAGATGTCGCGCACGACCATCACGCACAGGTACAACGTCCCCAACAGATGCAGACCGATGGCCCAGTGGTAGCCGTCGGTGGGCAGCCCCTTGTGAGCGTCTCCGCTGGTCGTGTACGCGAGGTACAGCCAGATCCCCAGGAAGTACGCCACCTCGCAGGCCTGCCAGATCAGGAAGTCCCGCCACTTCGGCCGGGCGAGAGCGGCCAGCGGCACCAGCCACAGCACGTACTGCGGCGAGTAGACCTTGTTGGTGAGGATGAAGGCCGCGACGATCAGGAAGGCGAGCTGGGCGAACCGTGGGCGGCGCGGGGCGGTGAGTGCGAGCGCCGCGACAGCCGCACAGCACACCAGCATCAGCAGCGTGGCCAGGGTGTTGACGGTGTCGGTGCTGAGCGGGTCGTCCGAGTTCTGCGCCATGATCAGCCAGAAGGAGCCGAAGTCGACGCCCCTCTCCTGGCTGAACGTGTAGAACTTCGACCAGCCCTCGAAGGCGAAGAGCATCACCGGTCCGTTCACGACGACCCAGGCGACGATCGCGCCCCCCAACGCCGTCCCGAACTCGCGCCACCTGCCCGCGCGCCAGCACAGCACCATCAGGGGCCCGAGGAGCAGGAAGGGATAGAGCTTGGCGGCCGTGGCAAGCCCCAGCAGGACGCCGAAAGCGAGGGAGCGGCCACGTGACCACATCAGCATCGCCGCGGCGGTCAGAGCGACCGCCAGCAGGTCCCAGTTGATGGTCGCCGTCAGGGCGACGGCGGGCGCCAGGGCGACAAGCAGGCCGTCCCAGGGGCGCCGGGCATGGGTGCGGGTCACGCAGACGGCGATGACCGACGCGCACACCATGAGCATTCCGGCGTTGACCATCCAGTACCACTGCTCCTGGTCCTGGATGGTGCCGCTGCCGGGCGTGAGCCACGAGGCGACCTCCATGAAGACACCGGTGAGCACCGGATACTCCAGGTACTGCATGTCGCCGGGGAGCCTGTCGAAGTACGGCACGAGTCCGTCGGCGAATCCGCGTCCCTGGTAGAGGTGCGGGATGTCCGAGTAGCACGCGTGCGTGTACTGGGAGCTGGCTCCGAAGAACCAGGCGCCGTTGTAGCAGGGCGCCTTCTGGACCAGGCCGAGGGCGAACATGCCGATCGCCACCAGCGCGATCACCCGCACGGGCGTCCACCAGGACGACCCGAGCAGGGCACGCCGTCCGAGCGGACCGCCGATCAGCTCGCTGCCGGCCGCGGCGACCTCGTCCTCCTTGGTCGGCCGCACCGGCTCCCGCTCATGGACGCTCGCTTGCGTCGATTCTGCACTGGGCATGCCGCACATCCTGCCGTACGTGTCCAGGAAAACGCCGAGGGCCGCCGTACCCCGCGGGGACGGCGGCCCTTGTTTCACGTGAAACACCTTCGCGTTTCACGTGAAACACCCAAGCCGGGCGATCTGCCGGCGACTACCCTTCGGGGCCTCCGAAGATGCCGCCGTTGCCGTTGCCTCTGCTGTTGCCGCCATCCAGGTTCGTATCGGTTGGCGTGGGCTCGGGAGAGACTCCTCCGTCCGTGCCTCCGTTGCCGGTGCCGCCGTTCTGCGCGCCACCGTCCTCCTCACAGCCGAAGAACCCGCAGGTGTCGCTCGGCGTCGGCGACGGAGACGAGCTCTCGGTCGGCGTGGGACTCGGCGACTCGGTCACGGTCTGGCTGGGCTCCACGCTGGGCGTCGGCTTCGGCGACGGAGCACCCACCTCGTCCTGGATCTCGCCGATACTCTCGGCCTCGGGGAAGCCGAGGTCGGGCTTGCCCTTCAGTGCGGCCTTCATGTACTCGGTCCACACCAGCGTGGGGACGTCACCGCCGTGGATGGACTCCTCACCCGCGGTGCCGTTCATGGACAGCAGCTTGGCGCTCTTGGGGTCCTCACGGAACATCGCGACCGAGGTCGACAACTGCTGGGTGTAGCCGACGAACCAAGCCGACTTGTTCTCGTCGGTGGTACCGGTCTTGCCGGCCGCCGTACGGCCCAGGGAGAGAGCGTTCTTACCCGTACCGTTCTGGATGACGTTCTCCAGAACGTCCGTGACGTTGTTGGCCACCTGCTCGGGCATCGCCCGCGTGACCCTCGGCTTGTCGAAGCCCTCGACCTCCTGGCCGTTGGACTTGACGCTGGTCACCGAGTACGGAGCGGCCTGCTTGCCCGCCGCTGCGAACGTCGCGTAGGCGTCGGCCATACGGATCGCACTGGGAGTCGACGTACCGAGCGCGAACGACGGGTTGAGGGTGGCGAAGCTGGCGTCCAGGATGCCGGACTTCTCCGCCACGTCCCGCACGTTCTTCATCCCCACGTCCATGCCGAGCTGCACGAACGGCGTGTTGACCGACTGCTCCATCGCCTTGCGCAGGGAGATGTAGCCCCAGGGATGGTCGCTCTCGTTCTCCTGGAAGAACGGGGTGTTGTCCTTCTTCAGCACGTAGGTGCCGTCGTTGTTCTTGACCTTGAGGTGGTCGTTGCCGTTGTACTTGCTCAGCGGCGAGAGGGGACCGTTGCTCCGGTACGTGCCGTGCTCCATCGCGGCGGCGAGCACGAACGGCTTCCACGTCGAACCGACGGGGACACCCGAGGTGTCCGCGTTGTTGTTGAAGTGGCCGTTCTCGTAGCCCGCACCGCCGTACAACGCGACGATCGCGCCGTCCTTGGGCTTCACCGACGCCGCACCGAACTGGACGTGCTTGTCCAGCTCACGGTTCTTCGGGTCCAGCTTCTGCTTCTCGACCTTCTTGACGGCCTTCGCCAGCGCCTCCACCTTGTCCTTCTGGAAGGTGGTCTTGATCTGGTAGCCGCCCAGGTCGAACTGCTTCTCGGAGATGTTTGAGTGGCTCAGGACGTACTTCTTGGCCGTCTCCGCCAGGTAGCCGATCTGGCCGCTCATGCCCTTGGAGGCCTTGCGGTCCTGGGGCATGGGGTACTTCTTGATCGCGTCCTGATACTGCTTGTCCGTGATCCTCTCGTCGTTGTGCATCTGCTCGAGGATCCAGGCCCAACGGTCCTTGGAACGCTTGGTGTTCTTGGCCTTGCTCGCGTTCGCGTCGATGCTGCCGTTGCCCGCGGGGTCGTAGTACGTCGGGCCCTTCAGCAGCGCGGCGAGGAAGGCGCACTCACTCGGCGTGAGGTCCTTCGCCTCCTTGCCGTAATAGGCCTGGGCAGCGGCCTGGATGCCGTAGGCGCCCCGGCCGTAGTACGAGGTGTTCAGGTAGCCCTGGAGGATCACCGGCTTGGAGACCTTCGTGCCCACCTTGATGGAGATGAACATCTCCTTGAACTTACGGCTGACCGTCTGTTCCTGGCTCAGGTAGGTGTTCTTGACGAACTGCTGGGTGATCGTCGAACCACCCTGCGTGTCACCGCCCCGGGCCATGTTCGCCAGGGCGCGGGCGATACCCATGGGGTCGACACCCGAGTCGTCGTAGAAGCTCTTGTTCTCGGCCGAGATCACCGCCCACTGCATGGCCTTCGGGATCCGGTCGATCGTGACGTTCTGCCGGTTCTGACCACTGCCGGCCGCGACCATCTGGCTGCCGTCGGCCCAGTAGTAGACGTTGTTCTGTGACAGGGCCGCGGCGTTCTCCTCATTGGGGACGCCCACCATGGCGTAGCCGATGCCCGCCACGGCCACCAGGCTGCCGAAGAAGCCGATGCACAGTCCGGAAACGAGCTTCCAGGACGGCATCCAGCGCTGCCAGCCGTACTTGCCGGCCCGCGGATAGTCGATCAGCCGCTTCTTGTCCGGGACGGCGGCAGGGCGCCCTCTGCCCCGGCCGGGCCCGCCAGGCCCTCCGGGTACGGCGCGCCGGCCGCCACGGGCCGGCTCGGCGGCTCTGCGGCGGCTGCCACCCGTACTTCTCTGCGCCGCACGACGGGCCTCGGCACGGCCGCCGTACTGACGCTCCTCACCCCCCGAGTCGTACGAGCCCGACCCATAGGAGTCGGACGGAGACCCGGTGGCGCCTCGCGGTGCCGCACGGCGGCCGGAGGGCGAAGCGGACGTGCCGCGTCGGGCCGCGGCACGTCCGCCTCCCTGCGGCTGCTGCGGTTTGCGACGGTGCTCGCTCATCGAACGACTACTCCTCGGGCAGGCGCACCCCTGCGCGCCTGGAAACGGCGGCTTGTTTCCGGTCCCCCCGAAGTACGGATGCGGTCGGCTCCGCATTCATCGGTCCCGCATGCACCCGTACTACACCGATGACGACGACGCGCTCAGGCGTCACTCGGTTCCCGGTGATGTGCATGGCGCACAGACTACGCACCGCCAAAACCTGCCGAGCCCAGAAGTTCACCTCAAATCAGGCAACTCACGTCGGATGAATCGGTGATGTGATCCCGTTCACCCACCCCCCTCTTGTCGCATCCGGAAGGCCGTTCTATCGTCGTGATGTATCGACTCGATACATCAGCTCGACACATCGGCCCGAGACATCGGACTGATGCACGCGCACCGCGGTGAGAGGAGGCGACGATGAGCCGGCGTTCCGGGATCCTCGAGTTCGCCGTACTCGGTCTGCTCCGCGAATCTCCGATGCACGGCTATGAGCTGCGCAAACGGCTCAACACATCGCTGGGTGTGTTCCGTGCGTTCAGCTACGGAACGCTCTACCCCTGCCTCAAGACGCTGGTCGCAAACGGCTGGTTGATCGAGGAAACGGGCAGCACCACCGAGGACGCCCTCGCCGCCCCGCTCGCGGGGCGCCGCGCCAAGATCGTCTACCGGTTGACGGCGGAGGGTAAGGAGCACTTCGAGCAGCTGCTCTCGCAGACCGGACCCGACGCGTACGAGGACGAAACCTTCGCAGCCCGTTTCGCCTTCTTCGGGCAAACCTCACGCGATGTCCGCATGCGCGTGCTGGAGGGCCGCCGCAGCCGGCTGGAGGAGCGGCTGGAGAAGATGAGTGCCTCCCTGGCCCGGACCCGGGAGCGCCTCGACGACTACACGCTAGAGCTCCAGCGCCACGGGATGGAGTCCGTGGAGCGCGAGGTGCGCTGGCTGAACGAGCTCATCGAGAGCGAGCGGGCGGGGCGGGACCTCAAGGGTCCGGCCGCCGGAGAGCCCGCTTCGCATGACACCACATCTGGAGCGTCGGGCGCCCTGCCCCGGCCGGGGGACGCCCCCCAGCCGGATGCGCCCGACGACACCGCCACGTGAGAGCCCACTCAGGGCCTCACTCGTACACACAGGGAGCAACCGGAATGGGTTCGGTTCGCGTAGCCATCGTCGGTGTGGGCAACTGCGCCGCATCGCTGGTGCAGGGAGTCGAGTACTACAAGGACGCCGACCCGGCGTCCAAGGTGCCGGGCCTGATGCACGTCCAGTTCGGCGACTACCACGTGCGCGACGTCGAGTTCGTCGCCGCGTTCGACGTGGACGCCAAGAAGGTCGGCCTGGACCTGGCGGACGCCATCGGCGCCTCCGAGAACAACACCATCAAGATCTGCGACGTGCCCCGCACGGGTGTCACGGTGCAGCGCGGCCACACCCTCGACGGCCTCGGCAAGTACTACCGCGAGACGATCGAGGAGTCCGCCGAGGAGCCGGTCGACGTCGTCCAGGTCCTCAAGGACCAGCAGGTCGACGTCCTCGTCTGCTACCTGCCCGTCGGTTCCGAGGACGCGGCGAAGTTCTACGCGCAGTGCGCCATCGACGCCAAGGTCGCCTTCGTCAACGCCCTTCCGGTCTTCATCGCCGGCACCAAGGAGTGGGCCGACAAGTTCACCGAGGCGGGCGTCCCGATCGTCGGCGACGACATCAAGTCCCAGGTGGGCGCCACCATCACGCACCGTGTGATGGCGAAGCTGTTCGAGGACCGGGGCGTCGTCCTGGACCGCACGATGCAGCTGAACGTCGGCGGCAACATGGACTTCAAGAACATGCTCGAGCGTGACCGCCTCGAGTCGAAGAAGATCTCCAAGACGCAGGCCGTCACCTCCCAGATCCGCGACCGCGAACTGGGCGAGGGCAACGTCCACATCGGCCCGTCCGACTACGTCGCCTGGCTGGACGACCGCAAGTGGGCCTACGTCCGCCTCGAGGGCCGCGCCTTCGGTGACGTCCCGCTGAACCTGGAGTACAAGCTCGAGGTCTGGGACTCCCCGAACTCGGCCGGCGTCATCATCGACGCCCTGCGCGCCGCGAAGATCGCCAAGGACCGCGGCATCGGTGGCCCGATCCTCTCCGCGTCGAGCTACTTCATGAAGTCCCCGCCCGTGCAGTACTTCGACGACGAGGCCCGTGAGAACGTCGAGAAGTTCATCAAGGGTGAGGTCGAGCGCTGACGCGCACAACAGTCGCTCCTGCCAAGGCTGTGAGGGTCCCCGGGTCGTACGACCCGGGGACCTTCCCCGTATGTGAGGCTGGGCCCCATGGCCGTCGTCCGTGACCTGCGCGTCCTGTTGCGCTTCCAAGGTTTCCGGCGCCTGCTCGCCGTGCGTCTGCTGTCCCAGGGGGCCGACGGCGTCTACCAGGTCGCGCTCGCCGCGTACGTGGTCTTCTCGCCGGAGAAGCAGACCTCGGCGGCGGCGGTCGCCTCCGCGATGGCGGTGCTGCTGCTTCCGTACTCACTCGTCGGCCCCTTCGCCGGTGTCCTGCTGGACCGCTGGCGGCGCCGGCAGGTCCTGCTGTACGGGAGTCTGCTGCGCGCTCTGCTGGCCGGTGCGACGGCCCTGCTGATCCTCAGCCCGGCTCCGGACTGGCTCTTCTACGTCTCGGCGCTGTGTGTCACCGCGGTCAACCGTTTCGTCCTGTCGGGCCTGTCCGCCGCCCTGCCGCGTGTGGTCGACTCCGATCGCCTGGTCATCGCCAACTCCCTTTCCCCCACCGCCGGAACGCTGGCGGCGACCGCGGGCGGCGGGCTCGCCTTCGTCGTACGCCTGGCGGTGGCGGACTCGGACGCCGCGGTGGTGCTCGTGGGAGCCGGGCTGTATCTGTGCGCGGCCCTGGCGTCGCTGAGCATGGCGCGGGAACTCCTCGGCCCTGACCGGCCCTTGGCGCGCGAGCAGCTCGGGACGGCCCTCACGGGAACGGCCCGTGACCTGGCGGCAGGCGTACGTCACCTGGCCGCTCCACAGCGCCGGGAGGCCGCCTGGGCGCTCGCGGCGATGTCGCTGATGCGGTTCTGCTACGGCGCCCTGCTGGTCATGCTGTTGATGCTGTGCCGGTACGCCCTCACCTCGACCACGGACGACGGACTGGCCCTGCTGGGACTGGCGTTGGGCGTCTCCGGAGCGGGGTTCTTCGCGGCCGCCGTGGTCACCCCCTGGACCGCGGGGAGGCTCGGGCCGGGGCGCTGGATCGTCGTGTGCGCGGGAGCCGCAGCGCTGCTGGAGCCCGCTCTCGGGCTGCCGTTCGCCACCGCCCCGATGCTGGCCGCGGCCTTCGTCCTGGGGCTGACGACTCAGGGCGCGAAGATTGCCACAGACACCATCGTCCAGTCCTCCGTCGAGGACAGCTTCCGTGGCCGGATCTTCTCGGTTTACGACGTGCTCTTCAACACTTTCTTCGTCGGCGCGGCCGCCGTCGCGGCCCTGATGCTGCCACCGGACGGCCGATCCGTGCCGTTGGTGATCACGATCGCCGTTATCTACGCGGCAGTAGCTGGTGCTATGGCACGGTTTGGCCATCAGTAAGTGTCACATCAATGACACAGAGCCACCTCTGACTACTGCGTTGTCAGCGGGGCCCGCTACCTTACGTGGGTCTTATCTCGCGACATGTTCGCGTCACTCACCATGTTCTAGGGGGACCCCCAAGTGACTACTCCGCCGCCCCAGGGCAATCCGTTCGCGCAGGGACAGCCCGCGGCTGCACCCCAGGCTCCGTTCCCGCCCCAGGGCGGCCACCCGCAGCAGCCCGGACAGCCCGGCTTCCCGCCCCAGGGCGCCGCTCCGTACGCTCCGGTCCCCCCGCAGCCGGCCGGCCGCAAGCTCAGCTTCAAGACCATCAAGAACATCGTCGTCGTCATAGCCGTGGCGACCATCGCCATCGTCGGCTACGTCACGAGCCGGGACGACGCCAACACCGCCGCCGTGGGCGACTGCATGCACCGAGGCAGCAGCAGCGACAACAACCCGGACCTGGAAGTCGTGAACTGCGACGACGCCAAGGCCCAGTACAAGGTGCTGGCCAAGATCGAGGGTTCGTTCCTCACGGACACCCTGGCCTCCAGCAAGTGCGAGGCGAAGGCCAAGGACTTCCAGTACACGTACACCGAGAGCGGTGACGGCAAGGACTTCCTGCTCTGCCTGAAGGACTACAAGAAGTAGGCAGACGCACCAAGGGGCACTGTTTCACGTGAAACAGTGCCCCTTGGGCTGTGTCCAGCAGGTGGCAGCTCTCCGCCGGGTCGTGTTTCACGTGAAACATGACCCCGTTTCCCAGCCCTCAGCCCTCCTGGCCGGCCCACCACTCCTTGAGCGCCGCCACCGCAGCGTCGGGCTCCATGGGGCCGTGCTCCAGACGCAGCTCCAGCATGTGCTGGTAGGCACGGCCGATGACCGGGCCGGGACCCACGCCGAGGATGTCCATGATCTGGTTGCCGTCGAGGTCCGGACGGATCGCGTCCAGCTCCTCCTGCTCCTGCAGCTTGGCGATCCGCTCCTCAAGCCCGTCGTAGGCGCGTGACAGAGCCGCCGCCTTGCGCTTGTTCCGGGTCGTGCAGTCCGAGCGGGTCAGCTTGTGGAGGCGGTCGAGGAGAGGCCCGGCATCACGGACGTAACGGCGGACCGCCGAGTCCGTCCACTCGCCGGTGCCGTAGCCGTGGAAGCGCAGGTGGAGTTCGACCAGACGTGAGACGTCCTTCACCAACTCGTTGGAGTACTTCAGCGCCGTCATGCGCTTCTTGGTCATCTTCGCCCCGACCACCTCGTGGTGGTGGAACGAGACCCGGCCGTCCTTCTCGAAGCGACGCGTACGGGGCTTGCCGATGTCGTGCAGCAGGGCGGCCAAGCGCAGAGTGAGGTCGGGACCGTCCTCCTCCAGTGCCATCGCCTGCTCCAGAACGATCAGCGTGTGGTCGTAGACGTCCTTGTGACGGTGGTGCTCGTCACGCTCCAGGCGCAGGGCCGGCAGCTCGGGCATCACGCGTTCGGCCAGGCCCGTCTCGACGAGCAGCGTCAGGCCCTTGCGCGGCTGCTGGGAGAGGACCAGTTTGTTCAGCTCGTCCCGCACCCGCTCGGCCGAGACGATCTCGATACGCCCGGCCATCTCCGTCATCGCCGTGACGACCTCGGGGGCGACCTCGAAGTCGAGCTGAGCCGCGAAGCGCGCGGCCCTCATCATCCGCAGCGGGTCGTCCGAGAACGACTCCTCTGGAGTGCCGGGGGTGCGCAGCACCCGTGCGGCGAGGTCTTCCAGCCCGCCGTGCGGGTCGACGAACTCCTTCTCCGGCAGTGCCACCGCCATCGCGTTCACCGTGAAGTCACGACGAACGAGGTCCTCCTGGATGGAGTCCCCGTACGACACCTCGGGCTTGCGCGAGGTGCGGTCGTAGGCCTCGGAGCGGTAGGTGGTCACCTCGATCTGGTAGCCGTCCTTGTGCGCACCGACGGTGCCGAAGGCGATCCCGACCTCCCACACGGCGTCCGCCCAGGGCCGCACGATCTTGAGGACGTCCTGGGGGCGGGCGTCCGTGGTGAAGTCCAGGTCGTTGCCGAGCCGGCCGAGCAGCGCGTCCCTGACCGATCCACCGACCAGGGCGAGTGAGAACCCGGCCTCCTGGAAGCGGCGGGCGAGGTCGTCGGCGACAGGGGCGACCCGCAGCAGTTCGCTCACCGCGCGGTGCTGCACCTGGCTGAGGGCGTTGGACGATTCTTCGTTGGCGTTCGGCACAACAGAAGAGGGTACGTGGCCCGCGCCACCGCAAGCTCCTCCTATTCTGCTGGCAGAGGCATGGGGGACACATCCGCTATACACGCACAAGCCGAGCCTTGAGCAGTAAAGAAGCGCTCTCCTCCAAAGAGTCATATACCGGACAGCGCGGTGCCCGCCCGCGATCTTGTGAGGCGGACCATGGCACTTCCCCTCAGCGCGCATCGTTACCATGCGTGGACGCACATTCCGACGACCACTGACGACGACGAGGGACGGACGAGCGCGTGGCCGAGGCGGCAGACTTCCGAGGGGCCAGTGCCTCACCTGCCCGCCGCTGGCTGCGGCGCACCGGGGCACTGCTCACCGGCGCACCCCTGCTGGCCGGGCTCCTCCAGTTGCCCGCTGCGACACCGGCGGGCGCGACCGGACAGGAGTCCCCGCAGGCTGCCGCCGGCAAGGGCTCGGTGTCGGTCGCGGTCGACTCACTGAGCCCCAGCGCCCCCTCCGAGGGGGACACCGTCACCGTGTCGGGGACGGTGACCAATAACGGCAAGCAGACGGTCACCGGTGCCCACGTCGACCTACAGGTGGGCCCACCGCTGGAGACCCGCTCGGCGATCGACACCCTCGCCAAGAAAAGCGATGACCTCCAGGGCCCCTCCGGAGAGAAGGTCGGCGGCAAGTACACCGAGAAGTTCTCCGCGCTCACCCCCGGCGTCGCGGAGCCGTTCAGCATCTCTGTGCCGGCCGACAAGCTGGATCTCGGCAGCGACGGTGTCTACCAACTGGGCGTCGCGCTCTCCGGTGAGACAGCGGCGCAGCCGTGGGACCAGGTTCTCGGTGTCCAGCGCACTTTCCTGCCGTGGCAGCCGGAGGAGGCCGGCACCAGGACGAAGACCACGTTCCTGTGGCCACTGGTCTCCAGCGCGCACATGGCCGCCGAGACCGGGTCGAACGAACAGCAGACTCCGGTCTTCCGTGATGACGAGCTCGCCGACGAGATCGCCCCGGGGGGCCGCCTCGACCAGATGGTGTCGCTGGGCAAGGGCCTCGACGTCACCTGGGTGATCGACCCGGACCTGCTGGCGTCCGTCGACGCGATGACGGGGAGCTACGAGGTCCGCGGCCCGGACGGCACCACCACCCCTGGAAAGAACCAGGAGATCGCCAAGCACTGGCTGGCCGAGCTCCAGCAGGCGGTCACGGGCAAGGAGGTCACCGCGCTGCCGTTCGGCGACCCGGACCTGGCCTCCCTCGCCCACAACGGCACGAATGTCACCGGCTCGCTGAACCACCTCAAGGAGGCCACCGACGTCGCCGACGACACGGTGGAGACCATCCTCCACGTGAAACCGTCCACGGATTTCGTGTGGCCGGTGGACGGCGCCGTCGACCCCTCGATCGTGAAGGTCGCCACATCCGCGGGCGCCGACAAGGTGATCACCCGCAGCGACAGCCTCCAGGACAACCTGTCGTACACGCCCTCCGCGGCCCGGCCCATCGGCGGCGGCACCACCGCCGTCGTCGCGGACTCCCGGATGTCCACGGCGTTCCAGGGCGACCTGACCAGGGCCTCCGCATCCACGCTCGCCGTGCAGCGGTTCCTGGCCCAGAGCCTGACGCTCGGCCTGCAGACCGGCAAGCAGCGCAGCGTCGTCGTGGCCCCGCCTCGCATGCCGTCCGTGAGCCAGGCACAGGCCATGGCCGAGGCGGTGGGGGCCCTTCAGGTCGGGAACTGGTCCGAGTCGCAGGACCTCACGGCCGCCGCCAAGGCCAAGCCGGACCCGTCCGCCAACACGAAGGTGCCGTCGGCCTCCGCCTATCCCTCCGCGTTGCGCAAGCAGGAACTGCCGCGGGCCGCCTTCGAGCAGATCGCCAGGACCCAGGCCAAGCTCGACAAGTTCAAGGTGATCCTCACCCGCCAGGCCCGGGTGGTGACCCCGTTCGGGCGGGCCATGAACCGCGAGATGTCCGCGTCGTGGCGTGGCCGGGGTGTTGCGGCGGTGGGGTACCGCGATGGCATCGAGTCGTACCTCAACGGTCTCATCGACGGCGTCAAGCTGATCCAGAAGTCGGAGACCAAGCTCTCCGGCCGCAGTGCCACGATCCCCGTGACCGTCCAGAACAACCTGGTCCAGGGCGTCGAGCACCTGGAGCTGCGGCTCACGTCGAAGAACCCCACGCGACTCAAGATCGGCGGCGACGCCTACGAGGAGCAGCGAGTCACCGTCAACGGCGGCCACGCCCAGTCGGTGAAGTTCACCACGTCCGCCAATGCCAACGGCCGGGCGGAAGTCGTCGCCCAGCTGTACACGGAGGACGGCCAGAAGTACGGCGCCCCGGTCACCTTCGACGTGCGGGTCACCGAGGTCACGCCCACGGTGATGCTGGTCATCGGCGGTGGCGTCCTGCTCCTGGTCCTCGCGGGCTTCCGGATGTACACCCAGCGCAAGCGCGCCGCCGCCCGTGAGGCCGCCGAGGACGAGACCACCGAGGCGGACGACGAGGTCGACGGCCCGCAGGGCCAGGTCGAGGCTCCGCAGAACCCGGACGCCTCCGGCGTACGTCCCACGGAGGAGGTGGAGGCCGGCTCACCCGCGGAAACCCCCGAGCAGCCGAGTGACCCGGCCCCGGACACCGCAGCGGAAAGCGCCGACCCGTCCGGCACGGGTGAGAGAGTGGACCGTTGAGAAGTCGTGGCCGGTGGGCCCGGGACGATGAGGTGGGGTAATCATGAACGCGCCGTACGACGGTGACCGCCGTGCCGCGGGCAGCTCGGGCTACCCCGACGCGGGCGGACCCGAGGGGGCACCGCCCGAGCACGGCCAGGTGCCGCCGCAGCCGCCCACGGACGTGTACCTCCAGGACGTCTACAGCCAGGACCCCTACCGCGCGCAGGACCTCTCCGCGCAGGACCCGGTCGGCGAAGCGCTCTACGACCGCGCCGCGCACCCTCCGCCCGCTCCCGGCACGTACCAGCCGCAGCAGCAGCTCTACGGCCAGCCGCCGCAGTCGCCGTACGCGCCCGACCCGCAGGTGTGGGCCCAGACGCCCGCTCCGGAGCCGGAGGGCCCCACGCGGCATCTGCCCTACGGCGACGACCCGCGCACCACGCAGTTCGTAGGCGTGGACGACCTCGTCTCCCAGGCGGGCGGGCCGCGCCAGGAGCAGGACGCGTTCGCGCACCTCTTCCGGGACCAGCAGCAGAGCAGCGGTCACCCGTCGTACGAGCCGCCGTCGGTCCCCGGCCCGTCGCCGGCCCCGGGGCAGCCGGCGCAGAGCCCGTACGCGGCGCAGAGCCCGTACGCGGCCGCCGACCAGACCATGGCGGGACCGCACCTCGTGGACGAGGCACAGGATCCCGAGCCCGAGGCCGCGCCGGCGCCGGCGCCGAAGAAGAGCGGCCGCGCGGCGGGCTTGATGAAGTCCAGCGCCGTGATGGCCGCGGGCACGATGGTCTCCCGCCTCACGGGCTTCATCCGCTCCGCGCTGATCGTGTCGGCGCTGGGCGTCGGCCTGCTCGGTGACACCTTCCAGGTCGCCTACCAGCTGCCGACGATGATCTACATCCTCACCGTCGGCGGTGGTCTCAACTCCGTCTTCGTGCCGCAGCTCGTGCGCGCCATGAAGGAGGACGACGACGGCGGCGAAGCGTACGCCAACCGCCTGCTCACCCTGGTCATCGTGACGCTGGGCGCACTCACCGCGCTCTCGGTCCTCGGCGCACCGCTCCTGATCCGCGTCCTGTCCGACCCGGTCGCCAGCGACCCGGCGGCCAACGAGGTCGCCGTCACCTTCGCCCAGTACTTCCTGCCCACCATCTTCTTCATGGGCATCCACGTGGTGATGGGCCAGATCCTCAACGCCCGCGGCAAGTTCGGCGCGATGATGTGGACTCCGGTCCTGAACAACATCGTCATCATCGTGACGCTGGGCATGTTCATCTACGTCTACGGCACAGCGGCCGACTCCGGGATGACGGCCACCACCATTCCGCCGGAGGGCCAGCGTCTGCTCGGCATCGGCGTCCTGCTCGGTCTCGTGGTCCAGGCACTCGCGATGATTCCCTACCTGCGCGAGACCGGCTTCCGGCTGCGGCTGCGCTTCGACTGGAAGGGCCAGGGCCTCGGCAAGGCCATCACGCTCGCCAAGTGGACCGTGCTGTTCGTTCTCGCGAACCAGGCCGGCGCCATGATCGTCATCCAGCTCTCCACCGCGGCGGGCAAGGCCTCGCCGGTCGACGGCACCGGCTTCGCCGCCTACGCCAACGCACAGCTGATCTGGGGCCTGCCGCAGGCCATCATCACGGTCTCCCTCATGGCCGCCCTGCTGCCGCGTCTGTCGCGCTCGGCCGCCGAGGGCGACGGGGGCGCCGTCCGCGACGACATCTCCCAGGGCCTGCGCACCACGGCGGTCGCGATCGTGCCGATCGCGTTCGGCTTCCTCTCCCTCGGCATCCCGATGTGCACGCTGATGTTCGGCTCCTCGGGCACCAGCGAGGCCACCAACATGGGCTTCATGCTGATGGCGTTCGGTCTCGGCCTGATCCCGTACTCCGTGCAGTACGTGGTCCTGCGTGCCTTCTACGCCTATGAGGACACCCGAACTCCCTTTTACAACACGGTCATCGTGGCCGCGGTCAACGCGGGCGCCTCGGCTGTCTGCTTCTTCGTCATCCCCTCCCGCTGGGCCGTGGTCGGCATGGCCGCCTCGTACGGCCTGGCCTACGCGATCGGCGTCGGCGTCGCCTGGCGACGGCTGCGCAAGCGGCTGGGCGGGGACCTCGACGGCGCGCGTGTCCTGCGGACCTACGCCCGCCTGTGCATCGCTTCGGTCCCGGCCGCCCTGCTCAGCGGAGCGGCCTGTTACGGCATCGGCCACACGCTCGGCCAGGGCCCGGCCGGATCGCTGGCCGCCGTCCTGGCAGGCGGCGCCGTGCTGCTCGGGATCTTCTTCGTCGCCGCCCGCCGCATGCGCATCGAGGAGCTCAACTCCCTGGTCGGCATGGTCCGCGGACGCCTGGGACGCTGAGTCGGGGGGTAGGCGCACAACCATCGTCAGCCACCGCGTGTCGTGCATAGCGGCGGACTGTGGGCACAATTGGTTTCGGCGTCGGACGGCGCGCACTGGATGCCGGCCGGGGCGTAATGGATGGGGAGGCAGGAACGACGGTGGCGGATCGGAGTACGGCTGCCGTCGACGTGGCAGACAACAGCGGCGAGACGTCGCTGACCGCAGAGGCGGACCAGTCCACGGCCGACGGGGTGGCCAAGAACCGGGAGCGGGACACGGACAGCGACGAGGTACAGGAGAGCACCAGCATCGACGGTGCCGGAACGACCTCGCCGCCCGAACTGCACAGTGGTCACAAGCTCGCCAGACGCTACCGTCTCGAGGAGTGCGTTACCCGACTGGACGGTTTCAGCAGTTGGCGTGCCGTCGACGAGAAGCTCCGGCGTGCCGTCGGAGTGCACATCCTGCCCGCCGACCACTCGCGGGCCCGCTCCGTCCTGGCCGCCGCCCGTTCCTCCGCCCTCCTGGGTGACCCCCGCTTCGTTCAGGTGCTGGACGCGGTCGAGGAGAACGACGTCGTCTACGTCGTCCACGAGTGGCTTCCCGACGCGACGGAACTGACCACGCTCCTCGCCTCCGGCCCCCTGGAGCCCTACGACGCCTACCAGATGGTCAGTCAGGTCTCCTCCGCCATGGCGGCCGCCCATCGTGAGGGCCTCGCCCATCTGCGGCTGAACCCCAACGCCGTGCTGCGCGCCTCGACCGGCCAGTGGCGCATCCGCGGCCTGGCGGTCAACGCCGCCCTGCGCGGCGTCTCGTCAGACACGCCGCAGCGCACCGACACCGAGGCCATCGGCGCCCTGCTGTACGCGGCGCTCACACAGCGCTGGCCGTACGAGAGCGACGCCTACGGCCTGTCGGGCCTCCCCAAGGACATCGGTCTCATCGCGCCCGACCAGGTGCGGGCCGGTGTGCACCGCGGCCTGTCCGAGCTCTCCATGCGCGCGCTCGCCAACGACGGCGCCACCGCCTCCCGGCACGAGTCGCCGTGCACCACGCCGGAGGAGCTGGTGAAGGCGATCGGTGAGATGCCCCGCATCCGCCCGCCGGAGCCCGCATTCACCGCCCCGCCCGAGTACCAGCGCACGACCTATCAGCAGGGCACGTACGGCCGTCAGACCCCGCTTCCGGGCGGCACCCAGCCGGTGCCGGCCCCGCCGCCCCCGCTCCAGAGCCGCACGGGCAAGGCCCTGAAGTGGGCTGTCTCCGCACTCCTGATCGCAGCGCTCGGCCTCGGCAGCTGGCAGCTGGCGGACGCGCTGATGGACCAGGGGGGCAAGAACGACGAGCCGACCAAGACGCAGAACCACGAGGGCGGCGACAAGAACAGGAACGCAGCGCCGTCCAAGCCGATCGCCATCAAGGGCGCCGAGGAGTACATCGCCGAGGGCGACGCCCAGCACCCCGCCGACGTCGGCAAGACCTATGACGGGAACACTTCCACGGGCTGGCGGACCAACAGCTACCTGGACGGCCCGAAGATGGTGATAAAGCCGGGTGTCGGCATCGTCTACGACCTCGGCTCCGAGCAGAAGGTCTCAGGCGCGACCCTGTCGCTGCGGTACGGCAATGACCACACCACGGCCGAGCTGTACGCGACGGATTCCCTGAGCTCGTCGACGCCGCTGAGCTCCATGCGGAAGCTCGGCACAGCCACGACGAGCGGCACATCCCTCAAGGTGAGCGTCGACAAGCCCGTGAAGAGCCGGTACGTCCTGGTCTGGCTTACCGCGCTGCCGTACTCCGGCGACGACCCTGCCAACTACAGCAACCCGGGATACAAGCAGGCCATTACCGAAGTGAAGTTCACGGGCTGAGAGCCGACTGAGGGGGAGGGGGTCCGATGGCAGACCGCACCGAGCACAGCGGTGCCAGTGATCAGGATCTTCTCGCTCGGCACGTCGAAGGCGACCCCGATGCCTTCGGTGAGATCGTGCGGCGGCATCGTGATCGGCTCTGGGCCGTCGCACTGCGGACGCTCGGTGACCGCGAGGAGGCCGCTGACGCCGTGCAGGACGCCCTCGTGTCCGCCTACCGGGCCGCCCACACCTTCCGGGGCCAGTCGGCCGTCACGACGTGGCTGCACCGGATCACGGTGAACGCCTGCCTGGACCGGGCCCGCAAGGCCGCCTCCCGGAAAACCTCTCCCGTGGACGACACCGAGCGCCTGGAGCAGCTGCTGGAGCCGCACGAGTCGGCCTCGGCCCCCGCCGAGCGCAACGATCTCCACCGGCAGCTCATCGAAGCCCTGGGGACCCTCCCGGCCGACCAGCGTGCCGCGCTCGTACTGGTGGACATGCAGGGCTACCCGGTGGCCGAGGCCGCCCGCATCCTCGACGTGCCCACCGGCACGGTGAAGAGCAGATGCGCGCGCGGAAGAGCGAGACTCCTGCCGCTGCTGACCCACCTGCGACCGGACAACCGCGGTGAGGGCAAGAACCCGGGTGGAGAACGGAACCGGACGCAGGGGTCGGCCGTCCCACCCGCAGCGGGGCCGCGTCAAGCGGACCCCCCGGCCAAGGGGCCCAGCGACCCAGCTGCAGTGAAGGGCGGAGGTGGACGAGCGTGACGTCGACGACAGACATGGCCGGGCACCCGGACGTCGCGGAGATCTCCGACCTCGCCGAGGGGCTCCTCCCAGCGGACCGGACCCCCGACCTGCGTCGGCACCTGGATGAGTGCGAGCTCTGTGCGGACGTGTACAGCTCCCTGGAGGAGATCCGTGGCCTGCTCGGCACGCTGCCGGGCCCGCCGCGCATGCCTGCCGAGATCGCGGGCCGTATCGATGCCGCACTTGCCGCCGAAGCTCTACTGAACGCCGGCGACCCGGATTCGTCAGAGACGCCTGAGTCGGTGGGTGCCCCTCGTGCCACTCCCGAGGACGACAGCGATGTGCGGGTTTCACGTGAAACATCGACGCCAGCCGATCGACCTGCCGGCCGCCCCCGCTCCTCCACCACGGGCCCCGGCCGCAAGGGCCGCACCCCCGTCGGGCGGCGCAGGATCGCCGTCCTGGGAACCGTCTTCACAGTGGCCGCCCTGGGGCTGGGCTCCGTACTGCTGTCATCACTCGGCGACAACAAGCCTTCCCATGACACGGCAGACGAACGGAAGACCACCGCCGCGGACACCTTCTCCGAAGGAAAGCTGCAGAAGCAGGTCACCGATCTGCTGTCCCAGAACAAGACCAAGGAGGGCGGCCCCCGCACCCCGCTGGGCGCGGCGACGGCCCCCGGCACCAACCAGCCCAGGGTCTTCCGGGAACCCGTGGTGCCCGGCTGCGTCCGAGACGGCATCGGGCGCGACGATGCGGCCCTGGCCACCGAGAACGGCACCTACCAAGGGAAGAAGGCCATGCTCGTCCTGCTTCCCGATGCCTCCGACGCCACTCGGGTCACCGCCTACATCGTCGACGCTACCTGTGTGGATCACGCGCCGTCCACGGTCACCGGCGAGGTGCTCCTGGAACGCACCTATCCCTCCGCTTGACCAAGCGCCTCGTCTTTCGCCTCGCAGGGTCACCGCTTGGTGCCGCATCTCCGTGTGCCCGGACACAGTGGGAATGCGCGCCCCTTAGGATCCGTTGGGTGGGGTGAGAGCTCCGAGAGAAGCTCCCACCGGTCGAACGACGCAGTCCAGAGACGAGGAATCAAGCCGTGAGCGACGTCCGTAACGTGATCATCATCGGCTCCGGGCCCGCCGGCTACACGGCGGCGCTCTACACCGCGCGCGCGTCGCTGAAGCCCCTGGTGTTCGAGGGTGCCGTCACTGCTGGTGGTGCGCTCATGAACACCACCGACGTCGAGAACTTCCCGGGCTTCCAGGACGGCATCATGGGCCCCGAGCTCATGGACAACATGCGCGCCCAGTCGGAGCGCTTCGGAGCCGAACTCGTCCCGGACGACATTGTGGCCGTCGACCTGAGCGGTGAGATCAAGACCGTCACGGACACGGCCGGCACGGTGCACCGGGCGAAGGCCGTCATCGTCGCCACCGGCTCGCAGCACCGCAAGCTCGGTCTGCCGAACGAGGACGCCCTCTCCGGCCGTGGCGTGTCCTGGTGCGCCACCTGCGACGGATTCTTCTTCAAGGACCAGGACATCGCCGTGATCGGTGGCGGTGACACCGCGATGGAGGAGGCGACGTTCCTCTCGCGGTTCGCCAAGTCCGTGACCGTCGTCCACCGTCGTGACACCCTGCGCGCCTCCAAGGCCATGCAGGAGCGCGCCTTCGCCGACCCGAAGATTTCCTTCGTCTGGGACAGCGAGGTCGCCGAGATCCAGGGCGACCCGAAGCTCTCGGGTCTGAAGCTGCGCAACCTCAAGACGGGGGAGCTCTCGGACCTGCCGGTCACCGGACTCTTCATCGCCATCGGCCACGACCCGCGCACTGAGCTCTTCAAGGGTCAGCTCGACCTGGACGAAGAGGGGTACCTGAAGGTTCAGGCGCCGTCGACGCGCACGAACCTGACCGGGGTCTTCGGTGCAGGCGACGTGGTCGACCACACCTACCGACAGGCGATCACCGCGGCCGGGACCGGCTGCTCCGCAGCTCTCGACGCCGAGCGCTACCTCGCCGCCCTGGCGGACGAGGAGCAGCCCGAGCCCGAGAAGACCCCTGTCTGACCTTCCCCTACCCGCCCCACGCACCAACAGTTAAGGAGCCCGCCGTGGCCGGCACCCTGAAGAATGTGACCGACGACTCCTTCGAGCAGGACGTCCTCAAGAGCGACAAGCCTGTTCTGGTGGACTTCTGGGCCGCCTGGTGCGGACCGTGCCGCCAGATCGCTCCGTCCCTTGAGGCGATCGCCTCCGAGTACGGCGACAAGATCGAGATCGTCAAGCTGAACATCGATGAGAACCCGGGTACGGCCGCCAAGTACGGCGTCATGTCCATCCCCACCCTGAACGTCTACCAGGGTGGCGAGGTCGCCAAGACCATCGTGGGCGCGAAGCCGAAGGCCGCGATCGTTCGCGACCTCGAGGAGTTCATCGCCGAGTGAATCGGCTGAGTCGTCGTACCGACGACTCATGTTTCACGTGAAACACGAATGGGCCAGCCCGGAAGGGCTGGCCCATTCGTTTGCCTGCCTTACAGCGGTCGCAGGGCCGGCTCTTTCTGGACGGCTCCCAGCAGACGGTCCAGCGCCATCTCGACGTCTTCCTTCCAGGAGAGCGTCGACCTCAGTTCCAGCCTCAACCGGGGATGTGTGGGGTGCTGGCGAACCGTCTTGAAGCCCACAGCCAGCAGATGCTCTGCGGGCAGGAGGCAGGCGGGTTCCTTCCAGCGCGCGTCGCCGAACGCCTCGATCGCCTTGAAGCCGCGCCGCAGCAGATCCTTGGCAACCGTCTGCACCATCACCCGACCCAATCCCTGCCCCTGGTAGCCGGGCACGATGAACGCGGTCATCAGTTGCACCGCGTCGGGCGAGACAGGACTCGTGGGAAACGCGGTGGAGCGAGGGACATAGGCGGGTGGGGCGTAGAGCACGAAACCCACCGGCACGTCGTCGACGTACACCACACGCCCACACGAGCCCCAGTCCAGCAGAACCGCTGAGATCCAGGCTTCCTTCTCCGGGGCGGAGGTGCCCGCCGCTACCGCGGCCTCACCGCTGACTGGGTCGAGTTCCCAGAAGACGCACGAGCGACAACGCTTGGGAAGGTCCTGGAGGTTGTCCAGCGTGAGCGGTACGAGCCGGCGGCCCATGAAGGCTGATCCTCGCTTCCTTCGCCCGCCGCCGCGTCGCGGGCGGCTGTCAGAGCGCTCCGTTCCCTGAGGAGACTGCCGATGAACCCACCGACTGCTCCCAGCCCCAAACCGGCGCTCACCAATCCGGTGCGCCTCATGGTTCGCATGGCCCCTGCCTCCCTCTCAGAGGTGTTGCCAAGTGGTTGCGCCGTACCCGACGCATCGTATCCACGATGCGATTGCATCGATACCGCCAGAAAGGAAAGAGCGGGCCATGTTCCGGCACACACCGGACATGGCCCGCTCCGTGTCCTGCACAGCGGAGGTTCCTCGCCGGAGGCTCAGGAATCGGTCTCCTCGGAGTCACCCTCCAGGAGACTCTTCTGCAGGACCGGCCCCTCGCCAGGAGCGAGTGAGCCGAGGATCCGCTCAAGGTCCTCCATCGAGGCGAACTCGACGGTGATCTTGCCCTTCTTCTGCCCCAGGTCGACCTTCACCCGGGTCTCGAAGCGGTCGGAGAGCCGCGTGGCGAGGTCGGACAGTGCGGGAGAAACCCGCGCGCCGGCACGCGGGCCCTTGGGCTTCTGCGCCTTCTGGGGCCGTGATCCCATCAGCGTCACGATTTCCTCAACGGCCCGCACCGAAAGGCCCTCGGCCACGATGCGGTGAGCCAGCCGGTCCTGCTCCTCCGAGTCGTCCACGGAGAGCAGTGCCCGCGCGTGGCCCGCGGAGAGGACCCCAGCGGCGACCCGGCGCTGCACGGCCGGTGAGAGCTTCAGCAGACGCAGAGTGTTGGAGACCTGAGGACGGGATCGGCCGATGCGGTCCGCCAGCTGGTCATGCGTGCAGCTGAAGTCCCTCAGCAACTGGTCGTAGGCGGCAGCCTCTTCCAGCGGGTTGAGCTGGGCCCGGTGCAGGTTTTCCAGCAGGGCGTCCAGGAGGAGCTTCTCGTCCTCAGTGGCACGCACAATGGCCGGGATCGCCTCCAGCCCTGCCTCACGACAGGCCCGCCAGCGACGCTCGCCCATGATGAGCTCATAGCGAGCCGGACCCACCTGCCGTACGACGACCGGCTGGAGGAGCCCCACTTCCTTGATGGAGGTGATGAGCTCGGACAGCGCGTCCTCGTCGAAGACATCACGCGGCTGGCGCGGGTTCGGCGTGATGGCGTCGAGAGGGATCTCGGCGAAGTGCGCACCTACGGGTGCCGCAGACGTGACGGGAGCACTCGACTGCGCCGGCTCCTCCGTTTCACGTGAAACAGACGGCAGCGTCGCTACCTTCGCCGCGGCCACCCCGCGGTCGTGCGGCAGCGCAGGCACTGCCGCAGGGGACGTGGAAACAGCGTTCCCAGCCGCAGCCTGGGCCACCGATTTCTCCGTCGGTGCGGCAGGGATCAGTGCGCCGAGACCACGGCCCAGCCCCCTTCGTCGCTCGCTCACTGGATGCCCTCCACCATGCTCGGGTCGTTCTGCTGTGCGCCGATATGGGCGTGTGTCGCGTCATAGCTGATCCCCACACCCTTCAGCGCGATCTCTCGTGCCGCCTCAAGGTAGGAGAGGGCACCACTCGATCCAGGATCGTAAGTCAGTACCGTCTGCCCATAACTCGGCGCCTCCGAAATTCGGACGGAGCGCGGGATGCTCGTCCGCAGTACCTCGTCGCCGAAGTGGGTGCGCACCTCTTCCGCGACCTGCGACGCAAGACGCGTCCGGCCGTCGTACATGGTGAGCAGGATGGTCGACACATGCAGCGCGGGGTTGAGGTGCCCCCGCACCAGGTCGACGTTGCGCAGCAGTTGCCCGAGGCCTTCCAGCGCGTAGTACTCGCACTGGATGGGAATCAGGACTTCCTGGCCTGCCACGAGAGCGTTGACCGTCAGAAGACC
This sequence comes from Streptomyces sp. NPDC047880, assembly GCF_040706515.1. Lineage (NCBI taxonomy): Bacteria > Bacillati > Actinomycetota > Actinomycetes > Kitasatosporales > Streptomycetaceae > Streptomyces > Streptomyces sp. NPDC047880. The sequence continues at coordinate 32,508 of NZ_JBEZOK010000029.1, forward strand.
GAGAGAGGGCGGGCAGTCGATGAGGATGTAGTCCAGCGGCTGTTCGTACGCCTGGATCGCGCGCTGCAGCCTGCTCTCCCGAGCCACCAGGGACACCAGCTCGATCTCCGCACCGGCGAGATCGATGGTGGCGGGGGCGCAGAAGAGTCCCTCGACATCGGGGACCGGCTGGACGACCTCGGAGAGCGGCCTACTCTCGACCAACACGTCGTAGATGGAAGGAACTTCGGCGTGATGGTCGATACCCAGAGCGGTGGAGGCATTGCCCTGAGGGTCGAGGTCGACCACCAGAACCCGACCACCGTGCAGCGCCAGCGATGCGGCGAGGTTGACGGTCGTCGTCGTCTTCCCCACACCGCCCTTCTGGTTGGCGACCACGATGATCCGCGTCTGCTCGGGTCGTGGGAGGGCCTCACCGGCACGCCCCAGAGCCTCCACCGCCAGTTGGGCAGCACGACCGATGGGAGTGTCGTCCATTGGAGGCGGTGTTTCACGTGAAACATCCGCCCCCATCGACTCGGTACGGGGACCGGGGACCGGATCGGTCATCGGTCCCGCGATGTTGGCGTCGGACCGCAAGGATTCACTCTCCTCGACTTCAGGCTCGCAATGAACAGAGCCTCCCATGTCTTCGGGGTCGCGAACCAGTGAGGCCTGGCGTTCTGTGGAGAAATCCACCTCTGTGGATACCTCCGGTCCCTCATCGAGTGAACCGAGAGGCTTTCGGTCGCGGGGTTCGGCCGCAGCGCGGCCCCGACTGATGATGCCGTGCAGCAGTGAGCGACGTTTCACGTGAAACACGATGCACAGCAGCCGTGGCCGGACTGTCGCGACACTCCGGCATGCACGGCTTTGGCAGCTTGTGTGGAGTACGTCTCTTCCTCAGGACGGATCAGACCCTCAGGACGGATCAGCCCCACTCCGAAGGATCCCCTCAGCGCCGACGGCGCGTCCGGCCCGTGCGAGCCGCCTTGGCGCGCTTCGCAGCGAAGCGCACACCGCCGGGGCTCTCCCCGACCTCGACCCGTACGACGGTGGACGTCGGGTCCACGACGCCCTCACCCACATGCAGGATGGACGTCTCCACCGCGCCCAGCTTGCTCAGCGCCGCCGACGCGCTCTTCAGCTCCTCCTCGGCGGTGTCGCCCTTGAGCGCGAGCATCTCCCCGTAGGGCCGCAGCAGCGGAATGCCCCAGGTGGCGAGCCGGTCGAGCGGCGCAACGGCTCGAGCCGTCACCACGTGGACGGGCTGGATCTTCCCCATGACTTCTTCGGCCCGGCCTCGCATGACCGTCACGTGGTCGAGGCCGAGCAGCTCTACGACCTCGGTGAGGAAGTTGGTGCGCCGCAGCAGCGGCTCCAGCAGCGTGATCTTCAAGTCGGTCCGGACCAGCGCCAGCGGAATGCCGGGGAGCCCGGCGCCGGAACCGACATCGCAGACGGTCACGTTGTCGGGCACGACTTCCGAGAGCACCGCGCAGTTCAGCAGGTGCCGCTCCCACAGGCGGGGCACCTCACGCGGGCCGATGAGACCGCGCTGCACGCCCGCCTCAGCGAGCAGCTCGGCGTACCGCACCGCATCCGCGAAGCGATCAACGAACACCTCGCGCGCCTGCTCGGGCGCGGGGGGAAGCTCCGCTGCCTCCGTCACGGGGGACCGTCCTTCCGTACCGCGTCAGCGCACTCGGCGCCGACACCAGAACCACCAGAACTATCAGGCTGAAAAGTTCGGCCCCGCCTGCGCAACAGACGGGGCCGGGGAACGTAGGGGCCGATCAGGCGGGCAGCACGACGACGAAGCGCTGCGGCTCCTCGCCCTCGGACTCGCTGCGCAGACCGGCGGCCTTGACCGCGTCGTGCACGACCTTGCGCTCGAAGGGCGTCATCGGCTTCAGCTTCACGGCCTCACCGCTGCTCTTGGCCTCCGCGGCGGCCTTCGCGCCCAGCTCGGACAGCTCGGAGCGCTTCTGTGCCCGGTACCCCGCGATGTCGAGCATCAGACGGCTGCGGTCGCCGGTCTCCCGGTGCACGGCCAGGCGGGTGAGCTCCTGGAGCGCTTCAAGCACCTCGCCGTCACGGCCGACCAGCTTCTGCAGGTCGCGGCCGCCCGTGTCGCTGATGATCGAGACGGAGGCGCGGTCGGCCTCGACGTCCATGTCGATGTCGCCGTCGAGGTCGGCGATGTCGAGCAGACCCTCCAGGTAGTCCGCCGCGATCTCGCCTTCCTGCTCCAGGCGAGTCAGGGTGTCTGCACCCTCGGCAGCGGCGGAGGTGGTGCCTTCCGTCACGGGATGGACTCCTTCTTACTTCTTGGACGGGGACTTGGGCCGCTGCGGACCCTTGCGCTGTCCGGACTGGGCCTTGCTGCGGGTGCCGCCGGCGGGCTTCGGACCGCCCTGCTTGGCAGCGGTGGCGGGCTTGTCCTCGGACTGGTCGGACTTGGTGAGCGACGTCTTCGGCTCGTTCTCACCGGCCACCTTCGCGCCGACGGCACCGCCGTGCTGCCGCTGCGACTTGCTCTGCCGCTTGGGCTGCTGGCGCTTCGGGGTTCCGGCGGCGGTGGTCGGCGTACCGTCCTCGGCCTGGGCCGCGGCCGCGCTCTCGCTCCTGATCACGGTTCCATCGGTCTGGGCGGCGAGGCCGGCCTTGCTCAGGCCGTTGATGAACTTGCGCTCGAACTCGTTGCGGTCGCGGCCCTTGACGACGATCGCCTTGACGATGGCCCGGTCGCGGCGCTTGCCGACCTTTTCGTGCTGCGTGACGTGCTTGCCCAGGCGCTCGAGGTACGCGGCCTGCGCCTTGGAGCCCGGAGTCGGGTTGTTGCGGATCACGTACATCTGCTGGCCCATGGTCCACACGTTCGTGGTCAGCCAGTAGACGAGGACACCGACGGGGAAGTTGATGCCGAAGACGGCGAACATGACCGGGAAGACGTACATCAGCATCTTCTGCTGCTGCATGAAGGGCGTCTTCACCGTGGTGTCGACGTTCTTCGTCATCAGCTGACGCTGCGTGTAGAACTGCGACGCCGACATCAGGACGATCATGACCGCGGTGACGATGCGGACGGTGGTCAGCGAGGCGTCGAGTGCGGCGACATCAGCGCTGCTGTCGGTGAACTTCGCGGCCAGCGGAGCCCCGAAGATGTGCGCCTTCTGCGCGCTCTCCAGCAGGCTCTGGTTAATGACACCGATGGTGTCGTTGTTCGCGATGCTGTTGAGCACGTGGTACAGGGCGAAGAAGAACGGCGACTGCGCCAGGATGGGAAGGCACGAGGAGAGCGGGTTGGTGCCCGTCTCCTTGTACAGCTTCATCATCTCTTCGGACTGACGCTGCTTGTCGTTCTTGTAGCGCTCCTGGATCTTCTTCATCTCGGGCTGGAGCGTCTGCATGGCCCGGGTCGCCTTGATCTGCTTCACGAAGAGCGGGATCAGGCAGATACGGATCAGGATCACCAGGGACACGATCGACAGGCCCCAGGCCCAGCCAGTGTCGGGGCCGAAGATGGCGCCGTACACCGAGTGGAACTGGACGATGACCCAGGAGACGGGTGTGGTGATGAAGCTGAAGAGGCTGGCAATCGTGTCCACTAATCATGCTCCTTGGGCATGGGACGGTGTCTCTGCGGCCGGGCTCGAGGGGCCGGACCGACTTGTGGGAGAAGTCGGTCCCTCGAGGGCCGGTTCGGCGGCGGAGGACCCGCCCTTGCGTGCACGCCACGCGTTACGCAGCGTTTCGTGCCACCGCGGGCGCTTGCGCGGCGGGACATGGTCCACACCGCCCAGCGACCACGGATTGCACCGCAGGATGCGCCAGGCCGTGAGTGCCGTTCCCTTGATGGCACCATGCCGGTCGATGGCCGTGTAGCCGTAGTGGGAGCACGACGGGTAGTACTTGCAGACCGGCCCCAGCAGCGGACTGATCGTCCACTGGTAGAGCTTGATCAGAGCCAGCAGCGGGTACTTCATCGCGCGCCCCCTCCCAGCAACCGCTGGAGAGCGGCATCCAGGTCTCGGGCCAGCTGTGCATGGTCGGCGTCGCCCGATCTGGGCAGCGCTCGTACGACTACCAGGCTACCGGGGGGCAGCTGGGCGACTCGCTCGCGCATCAGGTGGCGAAGCCTGCGCTTGACTTTGTTGCGCACGACCGCGCCACCCACGGCTTTGCTCACGACGAAACCCGCACGCGTCGGGGGAGCGCTCTCCCCAGGCGCATGCGGGTCCGTGGCACCGCTTCGAAGGTGGACGACGAGGTGCGGGCGTCCTGCCCGACGTCCTCGCCGTACCGCGGTCGCGAAGTCCTCGCGCCGCCTCAGCCGGTTCTCGGTGGGCAGCACGACGTCATGACCTGATCGGGATCAGGCGGACAGACGGGCGCGACCCTTGCTACGGCGGGACGCGAGAATCGCGCGGCCGGCACGGGTGCGCATACGCAGCCGGAAGCCGTGGGTCTTCGCGCGACGACGGTTGTTCGGCTGGAAGGTGCGCTTGCTCACTCGGGGGCTCCAGAAAGAATCGGTGGTTGCGGGGTGCCGTCCTGGCTGTCACCGTGCGCCCACGAGTAGCTCGCAGTTACGCCCGAGTGCACCGCTTACCGATCACCCAAATGATCTGTGCCCATCGGAGGCAGGCGGCAGCAGCCATCGACAACTCGACCTGGTTACGGTACGCGCGGCTACGCCATCCGGTCAAACCGGGAGTCGCCGGGAGACACTTGTCCACAGGCTGGGGACAACAACTTGAACCGTACCGGCCGCGCTGACTACCGTGACGGAACTCCGATTCGTTCCCTTATCCCTGCCCCACCCGATTTACATCCCGAGCCGTCCCAGAACCACACGTTCGTGGGACCTGTGAGAGAGCGTGCCCTGTGGCTGACGTACCTGCCGATCTTGCCGCAGTGTGGCCACGCGTATTGGAGCAGCTCCTCGGGGAGGGGCGCGGCCAAGGGGTCGAGGGGAAGGACGAGCACTGGATCCGGCGCTGCCAGCCGCTCGCGCTGGTCGCGGACACCGCGCTGCTCGCGGTGCCGAACGAGTTCGCGAAGGGCGTACTCGAGGGGCGGCTGGCGCCGATCGTCAGCGAGACGCTGAGCCGCGAGTGCGGGCGCCCGATCCGGATCGCGATCACCGTCGACGACTCCGCGGGCGAGCCCCCCGCCCCTCCCGCGCCCCCGGCGCGCCCCCAGCAGCGCTACGAGGAGCCCGAACTCCCGTCCGCGCGCTCGGACCGCGACGGGTACGACCGTCAGGAGCGTGACGGGTACGACCGCCCCGAACGCGACGGATACGACCGCCAGGACCGCGACGGGTACGACCGCCCCGAACGTGACGGATACGACCGTCAGGAGCGTGACGGGTATGAGGGGTACGGCCGTCACCGCGCCGAGCCACTGCCCGGGCCGGCCGGCGACCAGCTTCCGCCTACGCGCGCAGATCATCTGCCGACGCCCCGTCCCGCATACCCCTCCGAGTACCAGCGCCCCGAGCCCGGCGCCTGGCCGCGGCCGACGCAGCAGGACGAGTACGGCTGGCAGCAACAGCGCCTCGGCTTCCCCGAGCGTGACCCGTACGCGTCACCCGGGCAGGACTCGTACGGCTCCGGCTCGCAGGACGCCTACGGATCCCAGGACTCCTACGGCCCGAAGGACACGTACGGGTCCAAGGACTCCTACGGCCCGCCCTCCCAGGACTCCTACGGTTCCCCCTCCCAGGACTACCGCCCACAGCCGGTCGAGCGGCCCTCCTACGACCAGCAGCGCTCCGACTACGACACATCGCGGGGCGATTACGACCAGCGTGACGCGGTGCGCCGGGAGCTGCCCGAGCCCCCGGCCGGTTCGGGCCACGTGCACCGGGGCGGCCCGGTCGGTCCGAACCTGCCGACGACCGGTGCGCCCGGCCCGCTGGCCGCGCAGCCCGCGCCGGCGACAGGCCCGGGTGAGCCGACCGCCCGCCTGAACCCGAAGTACCTCTTTGACACCTTCGTCATCGGCGCCTCCAACCGCTTCGCGCACGCGGCCGCGGTCGCCGTGGCCGAGGCGCCGGCGAAGGCGTACAACCCCCTGTTCATCTACGGGGAGTCCGGGCTCGGCAAGACCCACCTGCTGCACGCGATCGGGCACTACGCGCGCAGCCTGTACCCGGGCACACGGGTGCGGTACGTGAGCTCGGAGGAGTTCACCAACGAGTTCATCAACTCCATCCGCGACGGCAAGGGCGACAGCTTCCGCAAGCGGTACCGCGAGATGGACATCCTGCTCGTCGACGACATCCAGTTCCTCGCGGACAAGGAGTCGACGCAGGAGGAGTTCTTCCACACCTTCAACACGCTCCACAACGCCAACAAGCAGATCGTGCTCTCCTCCGACCGGCCGCCGAAGCAGCTGGTGACGCTGGAGGACCGGCTGCGGAACCGTTTCGAGTGGGGCCTGATCACGGACGTCCAGCCGCCCGAGCTGGAGACGCGGATCGCGATCCTCCGCAAGAAGGCGGTGCAGGAGCAGCTGAACGCGCCGCCGGAGGTGCTGGAGTTCATCGCGTCCCGGATCTCGCGGAACATCCGTGAGCTGGAGGGCGCGCTGATCCGGGTCACGGCGTTCGCGTCGCTCAACCGGCAGCCGGTCGACCTGGGCCTGACGGAGATCGTCCTGAAGGACTTGATCCCCGGGGGCGAGGACTCGGCCCCCGAGATCACCTCGACGGCCATCATGGGCGCCACGGCGGACTACTTCGGGCTGACCGTCGAGGACCTGTGCGGCACCTCACGCGGCCGCGCCCTCGTCACCGCCCGGCAGATCGCCATGTACCTGTGCCGTGAGCTGACGGACCTGTCGCTGCCGAAGATCGGCGCATTGTTCGGCGGGCGCGACCACACCACGGTCATGCACGCGGACCGCAAGATCCGCAACCTGATGGCCGAGCGCCGCTCCATCTACAACCAGGTCACGGAGCTGACCAACCGCATCAAGAACGGCTGACCGCCGCAGGCGAAAGCTCCGCATCAAGATCGGCTGACGCCGCCGGCGGAGCGCCGATGAGGGCGCCCTCCTGTGCTTCCGGGGGCGCCCTTCTTCATGCCCCGGGAGGCGGCCGCCGAGAACCGCGCCCAGCATCCCCCCGGCACTCGACCGCAACCCACTGTTCGATTAGTCGCCGGGTTACGGCCCCTCTCCACAGATTCGGTGACTTTCTGCCGTCCACATCCTGGGGACCGGAGAGTTGTCCAGATCGTGTCCACAGGAGCCACTGTTGAAAGACCATCAGACCAGCTCAGGTGGTTGTGGATTGGTGGACAAAGGATCTCCACAGACTGTGGACGACGAGATGATCCACAGGCTGTGCACCGAGTTGTCCACCGGCTGCCCACAGGCTGGGGGCGGTTGTCCCCAGCAAACGGTCGCTTCTCCACATGCCTGTCCACTGTTCGGCAACCCGACGCGAGCCCTCACCGAGTCGAGTGAAAGGCGTCACACAAAGGTGCCGGGTTGGGCTGTGGGAAAGCTGGGTAAAGCTGGGGATGGCGCTGGGGAGAACTTGCCTCACCCTGTGCACGGCGTGTGCAGAACTTTCTGTTCTCCACAGATACGCCCGGTTGTCCACCGCCTCCACCCACAGGACCCGTGGACAAAATTCCCGCCCTGAGCTGGGCAAACGAGGTTATCCACGGTATCCACAGGCCCTACTACTACTCCCGACTAGAGAGAGCTGGGAATCCGTTTCGAAGGGGGCCCTGTGCACAACTCGCTCTTCGGTGCCCGGCCGCCCCTCGTCACGACTTGACCCCGAGAGGCACCTACTGTCAGTGCCGTGCGTCAGACTGGTCCCCGGTGTCCTCCCCCTCACAGGGACCGTCGGCACCGAGACAGACGACGAGGGCCAGGCAGAGCGAGAAGCGCCGGCAACAGCAGGAGGCGGCAACAGTGAAGATCCGGGTGGAACGCGACGTACTCGCGGAGGCAGTGGCCTGGGCGGCACGCAGCCTCCCGGCCCGTCCGCCGGCGCCTGTCCTCGCCGGCCTCCTGCTGAAGACCGAGGAGGGCCAGCTGAGCCTGTCCGGCTTCGACTACGAGGTCTCCGCGCGGGTCTCCGTGGATGCCGAGGTCGAGGAGGAGGGCACGGTCCTGGTCTCCGGCCGCCTGCTCGCGGACATCTGCCGCGCGCTGCCCAACCGCCCGGTGGAGATTTCCACAGACGGTGTACGGGCGACCGTGGTCTGCGGCTCCTCCCGGTTCACACTCCACACCCTGCCTGTGGAGGAGTACCCGGCCCTGCCCCAGATGCCGAACGCGACGGGCACCGTCCCCGGCGAGGTCTTCGCCTCCGCCGCCTCCCAGGTCGCCATCGCGGCCGGCCGTGACGACACGCTGCCCGTCCTCACCGGTGTGCGCATCGAGATCGAGGGCGACACCGTCACGCTGGCGTCCACCGACCGCTACCGCTTCGCGGTCCGCGAGTTCCTGTGGAAGCCGGAGAACCCGGAGGCCTCCGCGGTCGCCCTGGTGCCCGCCAAGACGCTCCTGGACACCGCCAAGGCCCTGACCAGCGGCGACCAGGTCACCCTGGCGCTGTCCGGCTCGGGCTCCGGCGAGGGCCTGATCGGCTTCGAGGGCGCCGGCCGCCGCACGACGACCCGGCTGCTGGAGGGCGACCTCCCGAAGTACCGCACGCTGTTCCCGACGGAGTTCAACAGCGTCGCCGTGATCGAGACCGCCCCGTTCGTGGAGGCCGTCAAGCGCGTGGCCCTGGTCGCCGAGCGCAACACCCCGGTGCGGCTCAGCTTCGAGCAGGGCGTGCTCATCCTGGAAGCCGGTTCCAGCGACGACGCACAGGCTGTGGAGAGGGTCGACGCTCAGCTCGAGGGCGACGACATCTCGATCGCCTTCAACCCGACGTTCCTGCTGGACGGCCTGAGCGCCATCGACTCCCCGGTGGCCCAGCTGTCGTTCACGACGTCCACCAAGCCCGCCCTGCTCAGCGGCAAGCCGGCGCTGGACGCCGAGGCGGACGACGCCTACAAGTACCTGATCATGCCGGTGCGCCTCAGCGGCTGAGCCGGGCCCGAGGGCCGCGGGCAGGCTGGGGATCACCGGCGGTTGTCCACAGGCTGAGGACAAAGCCGCAGGTGAGGGCGTACGGGTGAGCGCGTATGCCCACAGATGTGCGCGAGCGTCCGGGTTTAGGGTCGGACGTGGGTACGAAAGTGCCTCGCGGTACGCACGTGCCGCCACGCCACGTCGCAGAACCTAAGGAACACAACTGATGGAGCTCGGTCTCGTCGGCCTCGGCAAGATGGGCGGCAACATGCGCGAGCGGATCCGCCGCGCAGGCCACACCGTCCTCGGATACGACCGCAACCCGGACCTCGCCGATGTCCACAGCCTGGAAGAGCTTGTGGGTAAGCTCAGCGGCCCGCGCGTGATCTGGGTGATGGTCCCGGCCGGTGAGGCCACGCAGACCACGATCGACCGTCTCGCCGAGCTGCTGGAGCCCGGCGACGTCGTCGTGGACGGCGGCAACAGCCGCTGGACCGACGATGAGCGGCACGCGGAGGAGCTGGCGGCCAAGGGCATCGGGTTCGTCGACTGCGGTGTCTCCGGCGGAGTCTGGGGCCTGGAGAACGGCTACGCGCTGATGTACGGCGGTGACAAGGAGAACGTCGCCAAGGTGCAGCCGGTCTTCGACGCCCTCAAGCCGGAGGGCGATTTCGGCTCGGTGCACGCCGGCAAGGTCGGCGCGGGCCACTTCGCGAAGATGGTCCACAACGGCATCGAGTACGCGATGATGCAGGCCTACGCCGAGGGCTGGGAGCTCCTGGAGAAGGTCGACTCCGTGACCGACGTCCGGGAGGTCTTCCGCTCCTGGCAGGAGGGCACGGTCATCCGTTCCTGGCTGCTCGACCTCGCGGTCAACGCGCTCGACGAGGACGAGCACCTGGACGAGCTGCGGGGTTATGCACAGGACTCCGGCGAGGGACGCTGGACTGTGGAGGCCGCCATCGACAACGCGGTGCCGCTGCCGGCGATCACCGCGTCGCTGTTCGCGCGGTTCGCCTCCCGCCAGGAGGACTCGCCCCAGATGAAGATGATCGCGGCGCTGCGGAACCAGTTCGGCGGCCACGCGGTCGAGAAGAAGTAATCCACAGGGCTGTACGGCAGTCCACGAACGCCCGGGGAGGTCGGCGAAACGACCATGCACGTCACGCATCTGTCGCTGGCCGACTTCCGTTCGTACCCCCGGGTCGAGGTCCCGCTCGACCCCGGGGTGACGGCCTTCGTCGGGCCGAACGGGCAGGGCAAGACCAACCTGGTCGAGGCCGTCGGCTATCTCGCCACTCTCGGCAGCCACCGGGTCTCCTCCGACGCCCCCCTGGTCCGCATGGGCGCCGAGCGCGCGATCATCCGGGCCCAGGTCCGGCAGGGAGAGCGGCAGCAGCTGGTCGAGCTGGAGCTGAACCCCGGGCGCGCCAACCGGGCGCGTATCAACAGGTCCTCGCAGGTCAGACCGCGTGACGTGCTGGGGATCGTACGGACCGTGCTGTTCGCGCCCGAGGATCTCGCGCTGGTCAAGGGCGATCCCGGCGAGCGGCGCCGTTTCCTCGACGAGCTGATCACCGCGCGCTCTCCGCGCATGGCCGGGGTCCGCTCCGACTACGACCGGGTCCTCAAGCAGCGCAACACACTGCTGAAGTCGGCCGCCCTGGCCCGTCGGCACGGCGGCCGCACCATGGACATGTCCACGTTGGACGTGTGGGACCAGCATCTCGCGCGCGCGGGGGCCGAGTTGCTGGCCCAGCGCCTGGACCTGATCGCCGCGATCCAGCCGCTGGCGGACAAGGCATATGAGCAGCTCGCGCCCGGTGGCGGCCCGATCGCCCTGGAGTACAAGCCGTCCGCGCCGGGCGAGGCGCACACCCGCGAGGATCTCTTCGAGCAGCTGATGGCGGCGCTCGCGGAGGCCCGCAAGCAGGAGATCGAGCGCGGTGTCACCCTGATCGGCCCGCACCGCGACGACCTGCAGCTCAAGCTCGGCCAGCTCCCGGCCAAGGGCTACGCCTCCCACGGCGAGTCCTGGTCCTACGCGCTGGCGCTGCGTCTGGCCTCGTACGACCTGCTCAGGGCGGAGGGCAACGAGCCGGTGCTGGTGCTCGACGACGTCTTCGCCGAGCTGGACACCCGTCGCCGTGAGCGCCTGGCCGAGCTGGTCGCGCCGGGCGAACAGGTCCTGGTGACGGCCGCGGTCGACGACGACGTACCGCATGTGCTGTCCGGGACGCGGTTCGCCGTGTCCGAGGGGACGGTGGAGCGGGTATGACGGAGAACACATCCGGCGACGCCCCCCGGTCCTCCAAGCCCCCCGAGCCCTCCGGCGTCGACCTCGCGCGCGTGGCGCTGCGCGCGGCCAAGGAAGCGGCACGCGCGCGGGGGGACGCGGCGCAGCAGAAGAAGCAGGCGCGCCGCGGCGGTCTGCGATCCGGCGCGCGAGCCGACGGACGCGACCCCATGGCACTCGGATCCGCGATCAACCGGCTGATCACCGAACGCGGCTGGGAGGCGCCGGCCGCGGTGGGCGGTGTGATGGGCCGCTGGCCGCAGATCGTCGGCGAGGACGTGGCCAAGCACTGCGTACCGGAGAGATACGACGAGGACGAGCGCGTCCTGACGGTGCGCTGCGACTCGACGGCCTGGGCGACGAACCTCCGGCTGCTGGCGCCCACGCTGGTCGCGCGGCTGAACGAGGACCTGGGCCACGGCAGGGTGAAGCTGATCAAGGTGCAGGGCCCCGGCGGGCCCGCCCGCCGCTACGGCCCGTTGCGCGCGCCCGGCAGCACCGGTCCGGGCGACACCTACGGCTGATCGGCACCGGTTTTCCCACCTGTCGACAGCACGTGACTGACATCACATCGGGGGCTTCCGGCGGCTCTGTCGGAGCGTCGGCGGCCCTCTTGGCATGTGCCCGCACACGGTTGCGAATCGCGACCTGACTCCTAAGTAGCCAAGGGTTGACGGTCGGAAGCGCTGAGTGCCTCCGTGAGCCTCTTGGAGCCCCCTTCCGTATATCGGGAGTCGGACAAGACCCGTCGAGGGCGGCACATGCGGACTCAGGTACCGGCAAACCCCCATCAGTGTCAGTGCTACCGGTAGACTGGAAGCAATCCCGCCCCACTCGCTGGGGACCGTCCGGGAAAAGCTGAGCAACGCTGATCAAGGCTTACCAACGCAACATGCCGCAGCCGCTCCGGCAACCCGCCGACGAGCCTGGCTCGTGCTGTGCCAGAAAGGGCGCTTCGTGGCCGATTCCGGCAACCCCAACGAGAACATCCCGTCCACCGACGAAGGCGTGAGCAGCGAGGCGATCACCTCCAGCAGCGAGGTCACCGCCTCGTACGACGCCAGTGCCATCACCGTCCTCGAGGGTCTGGACGCGGTCCGCAAGCGACCCGGCATGTACATCGGCTCGACCGGTGAGCGCGGCCTGCACCACCTCGTGTACGAGGTCGTCGACAACTCCGTCGACGAGGCGCTGGCCGGGCACGCGGACACGATCCAGGTGACGATCCTCCCCGACGGCGGCGTCCGCGTCGTCGACAACGGCCGTGGCATCCCGGTGGGCATCGTCCCGTCCGAGGGCAAGCCGGCCGTCGAGGTCGTGCTGACCGTGCTGCACGCGGGCGGCAAGTTCGGCGGCGGCGGCTACGCGGTCTCCGGTGGTCTGCACGGCGTTGGCGTCTCGGTGGTGAACGCCCTGTCCAGCAAGGTCTCCGTCGAGGTGAAGACCGACGGCCACCGCTGGACGCAGGACTACAAGATGGGCGTCCCCACGGCGCCGCTCGCCAAGCACGAGGCCATCGAGGAGACCGGCACCTCGGTCACCTTCTGGGCCGACGGCGACATCTTCGAGACCACCGACTACTCCTTCGAGACGCTCTCGCGGCGCTTCCAGGAGATGGCGTTCCTCAACAAGGGCCTCACGATCAAGCTCACGGACGAGCGCGAGTCCGCGAAGGCCACGTCGGGGGCGGACGAGGCGGGCGCGGACGAGACCGCCGAGGTCAAGACGGTCACGTACCACTACGAGGGCGGCATCGTCGACTTCGTGAAGTACCTCAACTCCCGCAAGGGCGAGGCGGTGCACCCCACCGTCATCGACCTGGAGGCCGAGGACAAGGACAGGCAGCTGTCCCTCGAGGTCGCCATGCAGTGGAACGGCGGCTACACCGAGGGTGTGTACTCCTTCGCCAACATCATCCACACCCACGAGGGCGGTACGCACGAGGAGGGCTTCCGGGCCGCGCTGACCTCGCTGATCAACAAGTACGCGCGCGACAAGAGGCTGCTGCGCGAGAAGGACGACAACCTCACGGGCGACGACATCCGCGAGGGTCTGACGGCGATCATCTCGGTCAAGCTGAGCGAGCCGCAGTTCGAGGGCCAGACGAAGACCAAGCTGGGCAACACCGAGGCCAAGACGTTCGTCCAGAAGGTCGTCTACGAGCACCTCGCGGACTGGCTGGACCGCAACCCGAACGAGGCCGCGGACATCATCCGCAAGGGCATCCAGGCGGCTACCGCGCGCGTGGCGGCCCGCAAGGCCCGTGACCTGACCCGCCGCAAGGGCCTGCTGGAGACCGCGTCCCTGCCGGGCAAGCTCTCCGACTGCCAGTCGAACGACCCCACCAAGTGCGAGATCTTCATCGTCGAGGGTGACTCCGCCGGCGGCTCGGCCAAGTCCGGCCGCAACCCGCAGTACCAGGCGATCCTCCCGATCCGCGGCAAGATCCTGAACGTCGAGAAGGCGCGGATCGACAAGATCCTTCAGAACCAGGAGATCCAGGCGCTGATCTCGGCCTTCGGCACCGGAGTCCACGAGGACTTCGACATCGAGAAGCTCCGCTATCACAAGATCATCCTGATGGCGGACGCCGACGTCGACGGCCAGCACATCAACACCCTGCTGCTGACCTTCCTGTTCCGTTTCATGCGGCCCCTGGTCGAGGCCGGGCACGTGTACCTCTCCCGCCCGCCGCTCTACAAGATCAAGTGGGGCAAGGACGACTTCGAGTACGCGTACTCCGACCGCGAGCGTGACGCTCTGATCGAGATGGGCCGCAACGCCGGCAAGCGCATCAAGGACGACTCCGTGCAGCGCTTCAAGGGTCTCGGTGAGATGAACGCCGAGGAACTGCGCGTCACGACCATGGACCAGGAGCACCGTGTCCTCGGTCAGGTCACCCTCGACGACGCCGCCCAGGCCGACGACCTGTTCTCGGTCCTCATGGGCGAGGACGTCGAGGCCCGCCGCGCGTTCATCCAGCGCAACGCCAAGGACGTCCGCTTCCTCGACATCTGAGTCGGTCTCAGCTGACCGCACCAGGAAGGATCTTCACCAGCAATGACCGACGAGAACACTCCCGTGACGACGCCCGAGGGTGACGCCCTGGCCATGCGCGTCGAGCCCGTCGGGCTCGAGACGGAGATGCAGCGCTCGTACCTCGACTACGCGATGTCCGTCATCGTCTCGCGTGCGCTGCCCGACGTCCGTGACGGCCTCAAGCCCGTCCACCGCCGCGTGCTGTACGCCATGTACGACGGCGGCTACCGCCCCGAGCGCGGCTTCTACAAGTGCGCCCGCGTCGTCGGCGACGTCATGGGCAACTACCACCCGCACGGCGACTCCTCCATCTACGACGCGCTGGTCCGCCTCGCGCAGCCGTGGTCGATGCGCATGCCGCTCGTCGACTCCAACGGCAACTTCGGCTCCCCGGGCAACGACCCGGCCGCTGCCATGCGGTACACCGAGTGCAAGATGGCGCCGCTGTCGATGGAGATGGTCCGTGACATCGACGAGGAGACCGTCGACTTCACGGACAACTACGACGGCCGCTCCCAGGAGCCGACCGTCCTGCCGGCCCGCTTCCCGAACCTGCTGATCAACGGCTCGGCCGGTATCGCGGTCGGCATGGCGACCAACATCCCGCCGCACAACCTGCGCGAGGTCGCCGCCGGCGCCCAGTGGTACCTGGAGAACCCCGAGGCCTCCCACGAGGAGCTGCTGGACGCGCTCATCGAGCGCATCAAGGGCCCGGACTTCCCGACCGGCGCGCTCGTCGTCGGCCGCCGGGGCATCGAGGAGGCGTACCGCACCGGCCGCGGCTCCATCACCATGCGCGCGGTCGTCGAGGTCGAGGAGATCCAGAACCGCCAGTGCCTGGTGGTCACGGAGCTGCCGTACCAGGTCAACCCGGACAACCTCGCCCAGAAGATCGCCGACCTCGTGAAGGACGGCAAGATCGGCGGCATCGCGGACGTCCGCGACGAGACCTCCTCGCGCACCGGCCAGCGCCTGGTCATCGTGCTGAAGCGGGACGCGGTCGCCAAGGTCGTGCTGAACAACCTCTACAAGCACACCGACCTGCAGACGAACTTCGGCGCCAACATGCTGGCGCTGGTGGACGGCGTGCCGCGCACGCTGTCGCTGGACGCGTTCATCCGCCACTGGGTGACGCACCAGATCGAGGTCATCGTCCGCCGTACGCGCTTCCGGCTGCGCAAGGCCGAGGAGCGGGCGCACATCCTGCGCGGTCTGCTGAAGGCCCTGGACGCCATCGACGAGGTCATCGCGCTTATCCGGCGCAGTGACACCGTCGAGATCGCCCGCGGCGGCCTGATGGACCTGCTGACGATCGACGAGATCCAGGCCAACGCCATCCTCGAGATGCAGCTGCGCCGACTGGCCGCCCTGGAGCGCCAGAAGATCGTCCAGGAGCACGACGAGCTCCAGGCGAAGATCAACGAGTACAACGAGATCCTCGCCTCCCCCGTCCGCCAGCGCGGCATCGTCAGCGCCGAACTGGCCGCGATCGTCGAGAAGTACGGCGACGACCGCAAGACGACGCTGATCCCCTACGAGGGCGACATGTCCATCGAGGACCTGATCGCCGAGGAGGACATCGTCGTCACGGTCACCCGGGGCGGCTACATCAAGCGCACCAAGACCGACGACTACCGTGCCCAGAAGCGCGGTGGCAAGGGCGTGCGCGGCACGAAGCTCAAGGAAGACGACATCGTCGACCACTTCTTCGTCTCCACCACGCACCACTGGCTGCTGTTCTTCACCAACAAGGGCCGCGTCTATCGCGTGAAGGGCTACGAGCTGCCCGACGCCGGCCGGGACGCACGGGGCCAGCACGTGGCGAACCTGCTCGCCTTCCAGCCGGACGAGTCGATCGCCGAGATCCTGGCGATCCGCGACTACGAGGCGGTCCCCTACCTCGTGCTCGCCACCAAGGCCGGACTTGTGAAGAAGACGCCTCTGAAGGATTATGATTCGCCCCGTTCCGGCGGTGTGATCGCGATCAACCTCCGCGCGATGGAGGACGGGTCCGACGACGAACTGATCGGTGCCGAACTCGTCTCGTCGGACGACGATCTCCTTCTGATCAGCAAGAAGGCGCAGTCGATCAGGTTCACCGCATCGGACGACACCCTGCGGCCCATGGGCCGTGCCACCTCGGGTGTCAAGGGCATGAGCTTCCGCGAAGGCGACGAGCTGCTCTCGATGAATGTTGTTCGACCCGGTACGTTCGTGTTCACTGCCACAGACGGCGGGTACGCGAAGCGGACCAACGTCGACGAGTACCGCGTCCAGGGTCGCGGCGGCCTCGGTATCAAGGCCGCCAAGATCGTCGAGGACCGCGGATCCCTCGTCGGCGCGCTGGTGGTCGAGGAGACCGACGAGATCCTCGCCATCACGCTGTCGGGCGGTGTGATTCGTACGCGAGTCAACGAGATCAGGGAAACCGGCCGTGACACCATGGGCGTCCAACTGATCAATCTGGGCAAGCGCGATGCCGTCGTGGGCATCGCTCGCAACGCCGAGGCGGGGCGCGAGGCGGAGGAGGTCGACGGCGATGTGGTCGTCGACGAGACCGCCGTGGGCGCCGCGACCAGCGGCACGGACGAGGGTGAGGCGCCCTCGGCCGAGTAGGCACGAGGAGTGAGTCAGCGTGAGCGGAGCCACGGGCGCCGGACCGGCCGGAACCTCGAGGGGTACGGAAGCGGACGACGGCGGCCGTGGCTCCGCCGCGCGTGCGGCGGACCCGCACACGACCAATCTGAAGGCGATCAAGTCCCCGACCAAGGACGAGCCGTCGCCTGACGCGCACGAATCACAGGGGGGAACTGTGACGGACACCCGAGGTCCGCAGACTCAGCAGGCCAAGTCCGGTGCGGGGGCGTCCGCCTCCGGCGCGCAGCCGCAGCCGGCCGGGCAGGAACCGGCCACGGCCTCGCCCCTGCCCGGCGAACGCAAGACGCAGCAGCCGGCCGGTCCGTACCACCCGCCGCAGGCCTACCCGGCGCAGCAGCAGGCGGCGGCCGGGGCCGGCTCCGGCGCGGTACGGCGTCCTCGCACGGGGGCGCGCACCTTGCCCCGCGTCCGCAAGGCGCGGCTCCGCGTGGCGAAGGCCGACCCGTGGTCGGTGATGAAGGTCAGCTTCCTGCTCTCCATCGCCCTGGGCATCTGCACGATCGTCGCGTCCGCCGTGCTGTGGATGGTCATGGACGCGATGGGCGTCTTCTCGACGGTCGGCGGCACGATCTCCGAGGCCACCGGATCGAACGAGTCCAACGGCTTCGACCTGCAGGCTTTCCTGTCGCTGCCCAACGTCCTGATGTTCACGTCGGTCATCGCGGTCATCGACGTGGTCCTGGCGACCGCCCTCGCGACGCTCGGCGCGTTCATCTACAACCTGTCCGCGGGCTTCGTGGGCGGGGTGGAGCTGACGCTCGCCGAGGACGAGTGACGTCACCTTCGTCGTTCTCCTGACGAGGCTGACCTGACGGTGCTCTGACAACCGATTTTGGGACTGCCCATGTCGTGCGCTAATCTTCAGGAGTCAGCGCGCGGGACACACACCGCAGAGCGCGGCGGGGCTATAGCTCAGTTGGTTAGAGCGCATCCCTGATAAGGATGAGGCCACAGGTTCAAATCCTGTTAGCCCCACCAGCGAGAAGACCCCCAGTCGAATGCGACTGGGGGTCTTTCGGTGTCCGTGGCCGGTGTTCAGATGGACAGCTCTGTGCCCGACGGCCACGGCCGATGGTCAGGGTCGACGGCCGTGTCTCTCATCCGGTGGGCACGCCCTGATCCGAGGCCTCTGGAGCAGGACATGCGTAAGCCCGGCCGCTCCGCAGAGCTGCCGGGCTTTGTACGCAGTTCGCCGGGACGTTGTTCTGAGAGGTTCAGCGCTGGAGGGGCGTGAGATGGTCCGCCTCGGGGTCGGAGCCGGGGTCCTCGCCGGTGCTGTCGGTGCCGGGGGAGGCGGCCGTGTCCGCGGGTGAGCGGTGCCGGCAGCGGGGGGTCTTGCCGTGGGCCTCGGCGCGGATGCGCTGCTTCATCGTGGGGGGCAGGGCCCTGGGGGAGGACCAGGGGGACATCACCGGTGCCGCCGTCCGCTGCTGCGGGATGCTCACGCCGTTGCTGTTGCTCTTCTGCTCGGTCTGCGGTACGGCCGCGGCGGCGGTCGTGGTGATCAGTCCGAGCGCCGTGCACAGCGCGAGGAAGGCGGTGACGATGGTGGTCCACAGCTTCATGACCTTGTTCCGGGCCATGGCCCCTCACTTTCGGGTTGGGCGATTTGCGTACTTTCCTCATGATGTGTATGGGGGTCGAGAAGTGGTGGATCTCCGCCCGTGGCGCGTCGATGTTCTGATGAACACCACCCGGATGGGTGCAGGGCGGATGAAAAGGTGAGGAAAGTGCCGAAGGGGGGTCAAAGTAACCGTCCGTCGGCGTGTGGTCACCCTCCGATCGGAGCGGTGTACTCCGCTTCTATCCCGGCTCCCGGGACGGGAGTTGAGGGCCGACGCAGGTCACCGATCGGTCTCGGCCGGTGTGTATAGTCGGGCGCCAGAGGTCCCCTACGTCAAGGAAAGACGAGGTCGCGCGGTGAAGAAGCTTCTCCTGGTCGCACTGGCCGCCATCGGCGGGCTCCTCGTGTACCGCCAGATCCAGGCGGATCGCGCCGAGCAGGATCTGTGGACGGAGGCGACTGACTCCGTGCCCACGGGTTCGTGAGTCACGACAACTCAGACCGAGCACACCCCGGCCGCCTCGCGGTCGGGGTTTTGTGTGCCGAGGGCCGGTCGTGAACCCGGTGCACGCGGCAGGATGGGCCACGGCTTCAGGGCTCTGCGGTCCGGCGAGGGGGAGGGGTGGCGCGTGAGGGGACGGTGTCGTACGGCGTGGAGACGGCACGCGGGGGCGTGGCGCGGCCGTCCGGCCGTGGCCGTGCGCGTCGGCGCCGCGGCGCTGGTCCTGGGCACGACGACGGCAGCGATGCCGACGACAGTTGCAGCGCTTCCGACCGCGGCGGCAGCGGTTGCGGGGCGGGCCTCCGCCACCGCGGCGCAGGCCTCCGTCATCGCTGCGACGGCCTCCGGTACGCCGAGCCCGTACGCCTTCACCGACGGAGCCCGCAGCATCGAGGGAGCCGGCAGCACCGGTGACGCCCCCCTCCTGAAGCCCGGCGAGGCCTACAAGAGCTCCCTGCCGGGCAGCGGCAGGGTCAGCTACCGCCTCGACCTCGACGCCGCGTCCAACGCGTACGTCTCCGTCACGGCCGTCCCCTCCCCCGACACCACCGTCTCCGTCATCGACGGGGTCAAGGTGACCGTGCAGGACGCCGAGGGCAACACCTGCTCCGACGACACCAAGCGCTTCGGTACCGCCCGCAGCCCCCACCCCGTCGCCGCGTGGGGCATGCGGGAGATCTCGCCCAACCGGCCGCTGTGCCGGAAGGCCGGTGCCTACTACGTGTCCGTCGAGCGCGCCGACCCCGAGGGCGACGGCTCCTCACCGGACGCCTGGGACCTGGAACTTTTCGCCACGACGGAACCGCGGACAGCGAAGACCGGGGCGACCAGCGCGCCCGAGGTGTGGAACTCCGCCACGCCCCAGCCGCTCCAGGGCGAGCCCGAACACCGCAAGGGCGGCGCGGGATTCACCGGGGCGACGCCCCTGGACCAGGGCGTCTGGCGGGACGACATCCGGCCCGGCCAGACCCTCTTCTACCAGGTGCCCGTCGACTGGGGACAGCAGATCTCCGCCACGGCGGACCTCGGCAGCTCGGACTCCGGCGGTACCGGGTACACATCCGACGCGCTGGACCTGGCCGTCTACAACCCCGCGCGCGGTGACGTCGCCGATGTGGCCGTGGGCTACGACGGCGACCAGAACTCCAGAAGCCTGCCTCCCCTGCCACCGGTCGACCACGCCAACCGCTACTCCGCCATCGCCCAGGTGAGCGCGATGCGCTTCGCCGGCTCCTACTACCTCGTCGCCCACCTCGCCCAGGGCGTTGCCGACAGCTTCGGGGACGGGCCGTTCAAGATGACGCTGCGCGTGACGGTGAGCGGGGAGCCGCGTGGAGGGCCCGAGTACGTGGGGGAGTCCGTGCCGAACGGCGTCTTCGAGGTCTCGGAGCAGGACCGGGAGGCGGCAGCGGAGGGCGTGGCCGCGGGCGGCGACACCGCCATGAGGGTGCTCGCCGTCGGCGGCATCGGCACCGGGAGCGCCCTGCTCGTGGGGCTCGGCGTGTGGACCCTTGTGGCCCGGCGCAGAAGCGTCGCGTAGGGGCCTTGGGGCGGTCTGCCGCGGCGCGCGGATTATCGCGTGAGGGGAGCGCCGACCCGTCCGGGCGGTTCGCCGCAGCGCCGGGCTCCCCGTTCCCGTCCCGCCGGCCCCGCCGCGCCGGCGTGCGCGTCAGGACCGCTCAGATGCGGGACAGCGCCCAGAAACCCACGGCGTAGCAGGCCAGTGCGAGGAGCAGCAGGGGCACCGCCACCCGGGCCGGAGGACCTGGTCGCGAGGGCCGCTGAGCCCGATGCCGTGACGGTGCCGGGCCGCTCGGCGGGGCCGTCGGTGTCCGGGCGGTGTACGAGGCTGTGGAGGCGTCCGCCCGGTACTGCTCAGCGGGAGGCACCGGCGGACCGGTGTGCACCGGTGGGAGCGGCTGGGCGGGGGACAGCCGGTGGGTGGTGTCGTAGGGGGAGACGGGCGCCTGCACGGGCGGGGCGTGGACCGGTGCGGGACGGGCCTGCCCGGCCGCGGGGGACGAGGTGACGGTGGGCTGCGGCGGCGGCAGATGGAAGCTGCCGGTGTCCGACATGGACGCCGGCTGCGCCGGGTCGGCGGTGTGCCGGGGATCGGACTGCACCACCTGTGCGGGATGCCGGTCGTGCTCGGAAGCCTGCGGCCCGCCCGGCTCCGACGCCTCGCCCTCGGTACGCCTCTGCGAGGACCGCTCCCCGCCCCTCTCCGAGGGGCCGGACGGCTCCTCCCTCGGGCCCAGCCCCTTCGCTCTCTCCAGCGGCCCCTCGGGGGCGAACCCTCGCGGCAACGGGCCCAGTTGGTCGAAGATCTCGATCAGCTCGTCGTCCGGGCCCGGCTCGGGAAGCAGCTCCGCGGCGGCGGCGAGCGCCTTGCGTGCCCCGGTGGCCGTACGGAAGCGCGCCTCCGGATCAGGCTGGAGCAGCGAGGCCACCACCTGCCACAGCGGCTCCGGAATGCCCTTGGGCGCACCGGGCGTCCCGTGCTCGGCGAAGTACTGGATGAGCGCCTTGCTGTCCGGTTTGGCGCCTTCCAGCAGATACAGCGCGACCAGTCCCACGGCGAACAGGTCGGCGGGGAAGTCCGGTTCGGCCCCCATCAGCTGCTCGGGCGCGAGGTATCCGGGCGTCCCCACCACGAGGTTGGTCTCCGTCAGGCGGGGCTCGCCCAGCCGCATCGCGATGCCGAAGTCGGACAGCCGCAGCCGCGGCCGGCCGGTGCCCGTGGCCTCCAGCAGCACATTGGCGGGTTTCACGTCACGATGGACGACGTCCTCCGCGTGCACCGCGGCCAGGCCCGCCAGCAGCTGATCGAGCAGGGTGCAGACGAACGCCGGCGGGAGCGGGCCGTAGTCACCGACGAGGTGGACGAGCGAACCGCCCGCGACCAGGTCCATGGTGAACAGGACCTTGTCGTCGTCGGCGGCCCAGCTGGTCGGGGCGAGCACATGCGGGTGATCGATCCGCAGGGCCTGTTCCCGTACGAAGCGCAGCAGCGAGTGCGCGTCGCTCTGGAGCAGGACCTTGGCGGCCACGTAGCGGCGGCGGCGGTGGTCCCACGCGCGCCAGACGGCACCGACCCCTCCGCGCCCGATCGGGTCGACCAGTTCGTACCGGCCGGCGAAGACCTCACCCATGGCTGTACGTCGCTCCTCCCCCTGCGGCTTCCCCCCTTGCTTCCCCCTCGGCGAGCGCTACGACTCCCCGACGGACGAAACGGCTCCCCCGAATCCCCCGAATCCTGATCCCCCTCGAACCCACGGGCTCCCCCGAACCCCTGGAATTCCCGGGCTCCCCCGAACCCAGGCTGTCTCGAACCCGGCTCCCCCGATGCGTGATACGTCCCCCTCGCGTCGACCGGTCCCCCGTACGGAACACGCCCCCACGTGCCCGCCCGTACCGTGACGCGTCCCCCGTCACCTCACCCGAGCCCGTTGCCGAACCCCCTTCGGCGGTCGGGCGGTGGGTTCAGTTCTGGTGGGACTGGTAGTGCGTGACGGCGTCCGAGGTGCGGCCGGCGCCGTAGACCCGGAGGAACTCTGCCAGCTCCGGATGGCTCGGGGCGAGAGTGTCGGCGGCGTCGATGATGTCGCCCGCCGCCGCGACCGACCGCAGCAGCGACTGGATCTCGCGCACGACGCGCTTGACCGTGGGCGCCCCCGAACTGCTCGTCGTCTGCGTGGTGTTGCTCAGCACCGAGCCCCCCTGCGACTTCTTGATCTCCTCCATGCGCTCGGTGGCCTCGGCCGCGCTCACACTGCCGTCCGCGACCTGGCCCGCCAGGTCCTGCAGCAGCTGCACCCGCTGCACCACGGCCGGGTTGCCGATCTTCGCCCGCTGACCACTCATCAGCTGCGACAACATCGGTGCGGACAGTCCCAGAACCCCCGCGAGACGAGCCTGGTTGAGACCAAGATCGTCGATGAGCCTACGGAAGAGTGCCCCCAGTGGCTCCCCGTACCAGTTCCGCTGCAGTTCCCGCGCTCTTGCGGTCGCTTCCTGCTGTGCGGCGTCCATTGCGTCTCCCCATCGCTTCCCCATGTACGGCGGTTCGCGGTAGCGAACCACGCCGAGCATCTTACGGAGAGTGGTCGGTGACGGGGACCCCCAATCTTTTTGCGGAACCACGGGGGAGACCCGGTACTCTGGTCTCCGACGCCCGCCGGGACGCGGTTTCTCCGGCCGGACGTCCCCTTCCGGGGCCTTAGCTCAGTTGGTAGAGCGCTGTCTTTGCATGGCAGATGTCAGGGGTTCGACTCCCCTAGGCTCCACTCCGGAAATGCCCTCCGAGCTGCGGAAACGCGATCTCGGGGGGCATTTCGCATGCCGGCGCGGACGGCGGGGGCGCCTGTTTCACGTGAAACAGCCCGGCGGGGCGGGAGACCATCAAGTCTCCCGCCCCGCCGGGCTGTTCGATCAGGCGCCCTCAGGAACCGTCGTCGCGCCGGGAGGCCTCGTCCTCGGCCTGCTTGGCCTCGACCTCCGGATCCAGGACCGCCGGGCCGGTGCCGTCCACGGACGACAGACGCCCCGACTCGGGGACCTCCGTCGCGGCCGGCGGCTCCACCAGCCAGTCCGGATTGGCCTGCTTGTCCCACCACTTCCACGCGGCGAAAGCACCACCGGCGACCGCGCCCAGAATCATCAGCGTCTTCATGGCCTTACCGGCCTTGGCCCGCCGTTGGTGCTTGCGGACCAGCTTCTGGATCTCCTTGGGCGTGACCTGGCCGCGCAGCGCGGACAGGGCGGCCGCGCTCCGGGCCGCGGCCTCGGTCGTGACAGGCACGGCCGCGGCCACTGCCTGCTCGATCCTCGGACGCGAGTACTCGGCCGCCTGGCGAGCGGCCTTGCGGGTGCGCTCGGCCGCTTCCTGGGCAGCTTGGTCGACCTTCGGCGGCACATGCGTGCGGGCCTGCTCCAGATACGGCTGCACATGAGTGCCGTACTGGACGCGCGCCTGCCCTGCGGCCTGCGTCACCTTGGGCGCTAGCCGTACGCGTGCCTCGTGTGCGTAGTGCGCGGCCCTGTCCTTGGCCGTGTCGGCGTAGGGCGCCACCACTTCCGCGGCGTGCAGCACGCTGTCCTTCGCCGAACCGGTCGCGGCGCGCACGCTGTCGATGCGGGTCACGGGTTCCTCCTCCTCGGTGGCGTACGGTATTTCGACTTTCCACCCTTTTACGGATCATGCCTCCCGGCACACGACCAGGCATGCGCGGAAGGGCATCCGGGTCACGGGAACCGGCGTCCGAACGCCGATCACGCGCAATAGCGGATGAATAGGGGGCAACAGGAGCTTGTCGTCGACAATGCCACGGATCGCCGCCGGGCGCCCCCACCCCGGGACGACTCGACTTCTTTTTGCGTACACCCGCCGAGGGTTTCCCCCCGCTGCCACGCGGTCGGGCGACGCGGAGGCCCGTCCGTGCGAGGATCGGGGAGTCACGGAAAGACAACGGAAGGCAGATCGTGGCCGAGCAGCTCTACGCCACCCTGAAGACCAATCACGGCGACATCGAAGTCCGGCTTCTGCCGAACCACGCGCCCAAGACGGTCAAGAACTTCGTCGAGCTCGCCCAGGGCGAGCGGGAGTGGACCCACCCGGAGACGGGACAGAAGTCCACGGACAAGCTCTACGACGGCACGGTCTTCCACCGGGTGATCAGTGGCTTCATGATCCAGGGCGGTGACCCGCTGGGCAACGGCACCGGTGGCCCCGGCTACCAGTTCGAGGACGAGTTCCACCCCGACCTGCGCTTCGACAAGCCCTACCTGCTCGCGATGGCCAACGCCGGCCCCGGCACCAACGGCTCGCAGTTCTTCATCACCGTCTCCCCGACGGCGTGGCTGAACCGCAAGCACACCATCTTCGGCGAGGTCACCGACGCGGCCAGCCAGAAGGTCGTGGACACCATCGCCACGACCCAGACGAACCCGCGCACCGACCGTCCGCTCAACGACGTGGTCATCGAGTCGGTCGTCATCGAGACCCGCTGAGCGCGAAGGCTTCCGTGGGGGACCCCGTGACGGCCCGCAGGCCGTCATGCGCGGGCGCCCCGCAGGGAACCAATCGCCCCGCTCATCCGTAAGGATGAGCGGGGCGGGCTTTTCTCACACGACCTAGGGGAGACCATGGACGACCAGGCTGCGGGCAGCCCGCAGGACGCCCACAGCGTCCCCATGTGCTACCGCCACCCGGACCGCGAAACGGGCATTCGCTGCACTCGCTGCGAGCGCCCCATCTGCCCCGAATGCATGGTCAACGCCTCCGTCGGCTTCCAGTGCCCCGAATGCGTCCGCACCGGCTCCGGCACCGGTCACCCGCCCTCGGCCGCCATGCCCCGGACGATCGCGGGCGGCTCCGTCGCCGCCGACCCCCGGCTGCTGACCAAGATCCTCATCGGCATCAACCTGGCCGTGTTCATCGCCGTCCAGGTCCACGAGTCGCTGCTGAACGACATCGTCCTCCTCGGCGCCTGGCCGCCCGCGCCCTTCACGCCCACCCAGGGCGTGGCCGGAGGCGAGTGGTACCGCATGGTCACGTCGATGTTCACGCACCAGGAGATCTGGCACATCGCCTTCAACATGCTCAGCCTGTGGTGGCTCGGCGGTCCCCTCGAAGCGGCGCTCGGCCGCGCCCGCTACCTCGCCCTCTATGTCATCTCCGGCCTCGCCGGCAGCGCCTTGGCCTACCTGCTGGCATCCCCGACCACGGCGACCCTGGGCGCCTCCGGCGCGATCTTCGGCCTCTTCGGCGCGACGGCCGTGCTGATGCGCCGGCTCAACTACGACATGCGGCCGATCATCGCGCTGCTGGTGATCAACCTGATCTTCACCTTCAGCCCCGGCTTCAACATCTCCTGGCAGGCCCACATCGGCGGCTTGGTCGCCGGTGTCGTCGTCGGATACGCCATGGTCCACGCCCCGCGCGAACGCCGCGCCCTGGTCCAGTACGGCACCTGCGCCCTGGTCCTCGGCGTAGTCGTGCTCATGACCGTGTTGAGGACGGCGCAGCTCGCCTGACCAGGCGTTGTCCACAGCGGGTGCCGGATCTTGTGCATACGGTGCGGGAACACATGTGCCCCCTGTCGCTGACCTACGTTTCCGCAGATCAGGCAGGGGGCGAACAGGTTTTCGAGTACCGGTACTTCCGTCATACCGGCGTCAACGTCCAACGGGTTATCCACAGATCGTCTTCATTATCCCCATGTGGAAAACCGCTGTGGATAACTCAGCGAACAACCCTGGGCAGAGCTGCGTTCACCGGCCGGTGACCGCTACTTCCACTGGGTCGAGACACCGAATCCGGCGGCGATGAAGCCGAATCCCACCACGATGTTCCAGTTGCCCAGCGAGTCGATGGGCAGCGATCCGTCGGTGACGTAGAAGACGACGATCCAGGCCAGGCCGATGAGGAACATGGCCAGCATGACGGGCGCGACCCAGGCACGGTTGGTCAGCTTGATCGCGGTCGTCTGCTTGGCAGGCGGCGGCGTGTAGTCGGCCTTCTTGCGGATACGTGACTTCGGCACGAGGGTCTCTCCTGTCGATGCGCTGCGTGGCCGCGCAGGTAACTGGGTCGGTCTCGGGGCAGCGTAAGGGGACTCCGATTGCTCCCCCGGGCGTCCGTTAGCGTAGTGCTTCCGCCGCGCCGAAGGAGATAAGGGTACGTTGAGCAATTCTGCCGACTCCCCCGGGACGGGATCCACCCCTGAGCGCGCGCGCCGTTTCCGGCCCGTGCGCATCCTCACGGCGGCCGTGTTCGCTCTCGCGGGGCTGATCTTCTTCACCAGCTTCAACACCGCCAAGGGCACCAACATCCGTACGGACACCTCGCTGCTGAAGCTGTCCGACCTCATCCACGAGCGCAGCCGTGAGAACGGGGAGCTGGACGAGACCAACGGCACCCTGCGCCAGGACATAGAGGCCCTCGCCGAGCGGGACGACGGCAGTACCAAGGCGGAGGACGACAAGCTCAGCGCGCTGGAGAAGCGCGCGGGCACACAGAAGCTCAGGGGTGACTCGCTCACGGTCACGCTCAACGACGCTCCGCCGGACGCCACCGCCAAGCTGCCCGGCTACCCCGAGCCGCAGCCGGACTACCTGGTCATCCACCAGCAGGACCTCCAGGCGGTGGTGAACGCGCTGTGGCAGGGCGGGGCCAAGGGCATCAAGGTCATGGACCAGCGGCTGATCTCGACCAGCGCGGTGCGCTGCGTGGGCAACACCCTGATCCTCCAGGGGCGCGTGTACTCGCCGCCGTACAAGATCACGGCGGTCGGTGACCCGGGCAGGCTGAAGAACGCGCTCGCGGCCTCCGCCGCGATCCAGAACTACATGGTCTACGTCAACGTCTACGGGCTCGGCTGGAAAGTCGAGGAGAACGGCCCGGTGACTCTGCCCGGCTACTCGGGCACAGTGGATCTGCATTACGCGAAGCCCGTGGAGCAGTAGCCGGACCGGGGGAGCTGCCGGTGCGCGTGATCGTCAGGACCGTCAGCGAACTGTGCATCACCGTCGGCAGCCTGATCGTGCTGTTCGTCGTCTACGTGCTCTTCTGGACCGGTGTGCGGGCCGACGGCGTCATGGACGACCAGATCGACCTGCTCCGGAAGGAGTGGTCGAAGCCCCGTCCGCCGGCCGGCGCGTCCCCCGAGGGGCCGGTGAAGCCCGCGCCGTACGCCCAGGGCAGGCCTTTCGCGATCATGTACATCCCGCGCTTCGGTTTCACGTGGAACAAGCCCGTGCTCGAAGGCACCGCCACCGGCACCTTGAAGAAGGGGCTGGGGCACTATGCGCAGACCGCTCAGCTCGGGCGGAAGGGGAACTTCGCCGTCGCCGGCCACCGCCGCACCTACGGCGATCCCTTCAAGGACTTTCCCGAGCTCAGGCGGGGTGACGCGGTGGTGCTGACGGACGGCACGACCTGGTTCACGTATCGGATCGACAAAGGCCCGTACAAAACAGTGCCCTCGGACATCGAGGTGATCGACCCTGTCCCACGTACATCCGGGTACACGCGTTCGGGCCGGTACCTGACGCTGACCACGTGTGAACCGGAATGGGGACACAGCCACCGGCTGATCGTCTGGGCGCACCTGGACTCCACTCAGCCCGTGGAGGCCGGGAAACCAGAGGCGCTGCGCCGTTAGTCTGGTGGCTGTACGGCGTGCGTCTGGTGCCGTGGTACGACGGAAGGGACGGCATGTACGGCTGGATCTGGCGGCATCTGCCGGGGAACACGTGGGTGAAGGCAGTGATCTCACTCGTCCTGGTCGTGGCCGTGGTCTACGTCCTCTTCCAGTACGTCTTCCCGTGGGCGGAACCGCTGCTGCCCTTCAACGATGTGACGGTGGACAACCAGTGAGCGCGCGCATTCTCGTCGTCGACAACTACGACAGCTTCGTCTTCAACCTGGTCCAGTACCTGTACCAGCTGGGCGCCGAGTGCGAGGTCCTGCGCAACGACGAGGTGTCGACGGCGCACGCCCAGGACGGTTTCGACGGGGTGCTGCTCTCCCCCGGGCCCGGCACGCCGGAGCAGGCCGGCGTGTGCGTCGACATGGTCCGGCACTGCGCGGACACCGGTGTCCCGGTCTTCGGTGTCTGCCTCGGCATGCAGTCGATGCAGGTGGCGTACGGCGGTGTGGTCGACCGGGCGCCGGAGCTGCTGCACGGCAAGACCTCGCTGGTCGAGCACAGCGGGGGCGGCGTCTTCGCGGGCCTGCCCTCGCCCTTCACGGCGACGCGCTACCACTCCCTGGCCGCCGAGCCGGCCACGGTTCCGGACGAGCTGGAGGTCACGGCCCGTACGCACGACGGCATCGTGATGGGTCTCAGGCACCGCGAACTTCCGGTCGAGGGCGTGCAGTTCCACCCCGAGTCGGTGCTGACCGAGCACGGGCACCGGATGCTGGCCAACTGGCTGGCGGAGTGCGGCGACCAGGGTGCGGTGGCGAGGTCGGCCGGGCTCGCCCCGGTGGTGGGCAGGGCCTCGGCGTGACCGCCCTGCGCCCCGAGCGCGAGTCCGACACCTCGTACGGGCAGCAGTCGTACGGGGCGCGGGGTGCGTTCGAGGAGTGGCGGGGCGGGGAGTCGTACGGGGTGACCCCGCACTCCCAGCCGCAGCAGCCGTACGCGTCGTACGGACCCGTGCCGGACGAGACGTATCTGCCGCCCGCCGACGAGGAGACGGTGGCGCTGCGGATTCCGGACCCCCTGCCGCAGGGCGGCGGCTCCACGGCGGGCTCTGCGGCTTCCTCCGCCACGCGCCGGGACGGACCCGCCCACGGTGGGCGCGCGGCCCGCAGAAAGGCCGCCAAGCGCCGTCACGGGCGCCATGGCGGAGCCTCGGACACGTCGGACACCCCGTCCGCCCGCAGCGGGGGCCGGGGCGGGGCGCCGCTGTCGCGAGTCGAGGCGCGGCGGCAGGCGCGGGCCCGCAAGCCGGGGCCGGCGGTCGTCGCGAGCCGGGCGATAGGCGAGGTGTTCATCACCACCGGCGTCCTGATGCTGCTGTTCGTCACCTACCAGCTGTGGTGGACGAACGTGCGGGCGCACGCCCAGGCCGGCAAGGAGGCCAGCAGCCTCCAGAACGACTGGGCGAGCGGCAAGCGGAACCCGGGGGCCTTCGAACCGGGGCAGGGTTTCGCCATCCTGCACATTCCGAAGCTGGACGTGGTGGTGCCGATCGCCGAGGGGACCAGCAGCAAGGGTGTGCTCGACCGGGGCATGGTCGGCCATTACGCCGAGGGTGCGCTGAAGACGGCGATGCCTGGTGACAGGACCGGCAACTTCGGGCTCGCGGGTCACCGCAACACCCACGGAGAGCCGTTCCGGTACATCAACAAGCTCGCTCCGGGCGATCCGATCGTCGTGGAGACGCAGGACGAGTACTTCGTCTACAAGATGGCGTCGATCCTGCCGGTGACGCCGCCGAGCAACACGAGCGTGCTGAATCCGGTGCCCAAGGGGTCGGGATTCACCAAGCCCGGCCGTTACATCACGCTGACCACGTGCACGCCGGAGTTCACCAGTAAGTACCGGATGATCGTCTGGGGCAAGATGGTCGAGGAACGGCCGCGCAGCAAGGGCAAGCCGGATGCGCTCGTCAGTTAAGGGCAGATGACCAGTGGCAGCGACCACCGACACGGATCACGAAGAGCACACCGGCAGGAGGTCCCGGCCGCCCGCGGCACGACGCCGTGTCGGGCCGGTCGCGATGGCGGTCAGCTTCTTCGGGGAACTCCTCATCACCGCGGGCCTGGTCCTCGGCCTGTTCGTCGTCTATTCGCTGTGGTGGACGAACGTGGTCGCCGACCGTGCGGCGGGCAAGCAGGCGGACAAGGTCCGTGAGGACTGGGCACACGGCCGGGGCGGCCCGGGGGTGCTGGACACGCGCAACGGCATCGGGTTCCTGCACGTGCCGTCGATGCGCAACGGCGAGGTGCTGGTCGAGAAGGGCACGTCGAACAAGATCCTCAACGACGGCGTCGCCGGCTACTACACCGACCCGGTCAAGGCGACCTTGCCGATGTCGGGCAAGAACGGGAACTTCTCCCTCGCCGCCCACCGTGACGGCCACGGTGCCAAGTTCCACAACATCGACAAGATCAGCATGGGTGACCCGATCGTCTTCGAGACGAAGGACAAGTGGTACGTCTACAAGGTCTACGGCATCCTTCCCGAGACGTCGAAGTTCAACGTCGAGGTCCTCTCGCAGGTCCCGAAGGAGTCGGGCCGGAAGAAGCCGGGCCACTACATCACGCTGACGACCTGCACGCCGGTGTACACGAGCACGTACCGGTACGTGGTGTGGGGTGAGCTGGAGCGTGTGGAGAAGGTGGACGCGGACCGCACGCCGCCGAAGGAACTGCTCTGACGGCACTCCCGGCGGGAGAGCGGCCGCCGGCATGACGAAGGCCCGAAGGCGCGCCGTACCGACGCACCCTCGGGCCGGAACCCACGTCCGTCAGGACCACTCGATGCAGGAGTTCAGCTTCCTGTTGCCTTCGAACCGGGCCACCTCGGCGCCGACCTCGAAGATGCCGTAGTCGTCCCTGGCGGTGGTGGAGGCGTACTCGTGGTCGCCCTTGCCGCCCGTGGCCTTGTGCCACGGCCAGTAATGCGTCTTCCCGTTGTGCTGCTTGGACAGGAAGCGGATCCGCGCGTGGTGGTCATCCGCGAGAGTGTCCGTGATGTGCCATTCGAGCTCGAGCGAGGAGACCGCGCCGTCGAAGGTGGGGATGAAGATGAAGCCGTCCGCACCCGTCGTCTTGCAGCCCGGGCTCACCGCGGCCTGAGCCGGACTGGTGGTCAGTGTCCCCACGAGCAGTGCGGCCGCTGCCACACCGAATATCTGCGCAATCCTCTTCACGTGCGTCCCCGTTTCTGGATGGTCCGTGGGCTCGGTCAGCCTCACGCGTGGTCAGTACGTACGTGAACATGCTAACCAACGGATCATCAAGAAGCTTTTGGATAAAGGGTGATGGCCCGGGCTCCCCCTGGGAGCCCGGGCCATCACCCGTGGTGCGGTGTGCCGTCAGTCGTCTTCGTTGCTGCCGGTGATGCCGCCGAAGAGGCCGCCGTTTCCGCCGCCGCCGTTGTTGTTGCCGCCGTTGTTTCCGAAGCCGACCGTCTGGAGGGTGATCGTCGTCCCTGCCGGGTCGTCGACCTCCTGGTTGGCGCCGGGGTTCTGGCCGGCGACGAGGGCGTTGTCGCTCTGGTCGCTGCCCTCGGCGAACTGGATGTTGGTGAAGCCCTGCTGCGCGAGGGTCTGCTTGGCCTGGCCGACCGTCTGGCCGACGACCTGCGGGACCTTGACCTTCTTCTGCTGCTTCTTCTTGCCGATCTGGATGTTGACCGACGAGTTCGGGTCGACCGACGTACCGGCCTGCGGGGTGGTCTGGATGACCTTGCCGACCTGGCTGTCGTCGTCGGTCTCCACCTCGGTGCAGTTGCCGACCAGGTCGCTGGCCTGCATCTGCTGCTTGGCCGCGTCACAGCTCTGGCCGAGCACGTCCGGGACGGTGGACTTCTCCGCCTCCTTGGCCACGGTCAGGGTGATCGTGGAGCCCTTCTCCTGCTCCGTGTCGCCCTTCGGGTCCTGGTCGGTGACCACGCCGGGGGTGCGGTCGGACTCCTCGGTCTTCTGGTCGACCACAAAACCCTTGTCCTCGAGCTGGGCCTTGGCCTTGTCGTAGGTCAGGCCCGTGACGTCCGGCACGGTCACCTTCGGCGCCCCCGTCGACACGACCAGGGAGATGGTGTCGCCCTTGTTGACCTCGACCCCGGGCTTCGGGTTCTGAGCGCAGATCTTGCCCTTGGTCTGGCTGTCGCAAGGCTTGCTGGAGAAGGACAGTTCCAGGTCGGAATTCTTGGCCAGCTGCTGGGCGCCCTGCTTCGACTCACCGATGAAGTTGGGTGCCGCGAGGGCGTCGTTGCCCGCGCCGTCGCCGCTGAACGCCCACCGGCCGATCAGGATCGCCCCCACCAGGACCAGGATGCCCGCGACGACCAGCAGGATCGTGGAGGTGCTGGACTTGCGCTGCTGCCCGCGGCGCCGGTCGGGGCGGTCGTCGTAGCCGTAGCCGCCGTCGTCCGGGTTCATGGGGGGCAGCATGGACGTGGCGCCGGCGCCGGAGTCCGCGCGCAGGGCCGTCGTCGGCTGGTCGTCGGGGTAGCCGCCATAGCCCGCGGAGCCCATCGCTGCCGTGGCGGCGACCGGCTGGCCGTCGAGGCAGGCCTCGATGTCGGCGCGCATCTCGTCGGCCGACTGGTAGCGGTAGTCCGGGTCCTTGACGAGCGCCTTCAGCACGATCGCGTCCATCTCGGGCGTGATCTCGGGGTCGAAGACGCTCGGCGACTGCGGCTCCTCCCGGACGTGCTGGTAGGCCACGGCCACCGGGGAGTCGCCGACGAAGGGCGGACGGACGGTCAGCAGCTCGTAGAGCAGACAGCCGGTGGAGTACAGGTCGGACCGGGCGTCGACCTGCTCGCCCTTGGCCTGCTCCGGCGAGAGGTACTGGGCGGTGCCGATGACCGCGGAGGTCTGCGTCATCGTCATGCCGGAGTCGCCCATGGCGCGGGCGATGCCGAAGTCCATGACCTTGACCTGGCCGTTGCGCGTGAGCATGACGTTGGCCGGCTTGATGTCGCGGTGGACGATGCCGGCACGGTGGGAGTACTCCAGGGCCTGGAGGATGCCGATGGTCATCTCCATGGCACGCTCCGGCAGCAGCTTGCGGCCGGAGTGCAGCAGCTCACGAAGGGTCGAGCCGTCCACGTACTCCATGACGATGTACGGGATCGACACGTTGTCGATGTAGTCCTCGCCCGTGTCGTAGACCGCGACGATCGCGGGATGGTTGAGCGAGGCGGCCGACTGGGCCTCCCGGCGGAACCGGGCCTGGAAGGAAGGGTCACGCGCGAGATCCGCGCGCAGCGTCTTCACCGCCACGGTGCGGCCGAGGCGGGTGTCATGCGCGAGGTAGACCTCCGCCATGCCACCACGCCCGAGCACCTGGCCCAGTTCGTACCGGCCGCCGAGGCGACGCGGCTCTTCCATAGCTACCTACCAGCCCTCTCCGTCGGTCCCGACCGGCACGCTTGTACGGTCGGAGGCTGCCGTCCGGGCCTACCGTACCCGGCTCGCTTTGTGTGACCTGGCCAAGCCCGTCAGCCGATACAGGACCGGTATCGCAACGTGCACCGATGTGAAGCAGGCGTGAGCGGGGTCACTTCTTGCTGTCGATGACCGCCTCCATCACGTTCCTCGCGATCGGCGCCGCGAGGCCGCCGCCGGAGATGTCGTCACGGACGGCGTTGTCGTCCTCGACGACGACCGCCACCGCGACCGGCGAGCTGCCGTCGTCGCCCTTGGCGTAGGAGATGAACCACGCGTAGGGGTTCTCGCTGTTGTCGACGCCGTGCTGGGCGGTACCGGTCTTGCCGCCCACCGTGACACCGGGGATCTTGGCGTTCGAGCCCGTGCCCTTCTCGACGACCGTCTCCATCATCGACTGGAGGATCTGCGCGTTGTCCGGCGACAGCGGCTGGCTCAGCTCCTCGGGGTCGGTCTTCTGGATCGGGTCGAGGCCGGGCGACTGGAGCTCGTCGACCATGTACGGCTTCATCAGCTTGCCGTCGTTGGCGACGGCCGAGGCGACCATGGCCATCTGCAGCGGGGTCGCGGCGGTGTTGAACTGGCCGATGGACGACAGCGCGGTCTGCGAGGGGTTCATGTCGTCGGAGAAGACCGAGGCGTTGGCGCGGACCGGCGTGAAGTGCTCCTCGTCGAAGCCGAACTTCTTGGCCATGTCCAGCATCTTGTCGTTGCCCAGGTCGGCGCCGATCTTGCCGAACACGGTGTTGCAGGAGTACTGGAGGGCGACCCGCAGCGAGGCGTTCTTGCAGGGGATGTTGCCCTCGTTGGGCAGCTTGGTGTTGGTGCCCGTCATGACCCACGGGTCCGGCGAGTCCGTCTTGCCGTCGGCGGTCGTGTACTTGCCGTCCTCCAGCGCCGCGGCCGCGGTGACGACCTTGAAGGTGGAGCCGGGCGGGTAGGTCTCGCGCAGTGCCCGGTTGAGCATCGGGTCGGCGGGGTTGTTCTTCTTCTGCAGCTTCGTCCAGGCCTTGCTGTCCGTCTTCGTGGAGTTCCCGGCGAAGGACGACGGGTCGTACGACGGGTAGGAGGCCAGGGCGAGGATCTTGCCCGTCGACGGCTCCAGGGCGACGACGGCGCCCTTGCCGCCCTGCTTCTCGAGACCGTTGTACGCGGCCTTCTGGGCGGCGGCGTTCAGGGTGGTGACGACGTTGCCGCCCTGCTGCTTCTTGCCCGTGAGCATGTCGAGGGTGTTGCGGAAGAACAGCCGGTCGTCGTTGCCGGTGAGGATGCCGTCCTCGAGGTTCTCCAGCTGCGTGGCGCCGAAGGCCTGCGAGGCGTAGCCGGTGACCGGCGCCCACATGGGGCCGTCCTTGTAGGTGCGCTTGAACTTGAAGTCGCTGCCCGACGACTCGGCGGAGCCGGTGATCGCCTTTCCGCCGACGATGATGTTGCCGCGGGGGGAGGCGTAACGCTCGATGGTGACGCGTCGGTTGTTCTTGTTGGTCCGGAGCTCGTCGGCCTGGACGTACTGGATCCAGTTGTCGCGGATCAGCAGTGCCAGAACGAGCAGGCCGCAGAAGATCGCGATCCGGCGCAGGGGCTTGTTCATGACGGGCGGACCACCTGGGTCATCTCGGCGTCGGGGTTGGCGGCGGGGGCGGGGGCCGGGCGGCGGGCGGTGTCGCTGATGCGCAACAGGATGCCGATCAGCGCCCAGTTGGCGATCACGGAGGAACCGCCGTACGCCACGAACGGCAGCGTCATACCGGTCAGCGGGATGAGGCCCATCACACCGCCGGCCACGACGAACACCTGGAGGGCGAAGGCACCGGACAGGCCGATGGCCAGCAGCTTGCCGAACGGGTCACGGGCCGCGAGGGCGGTACGCACGCCGCGCTCGACGATCAGACCGTAGAGCAGCATGATCGCCATGACGCCCGCCAGCCCCAGCTCCTCGCCGAAGGTGGCGAGGATGAAGTCGGAGTTGGCGGCGAAGCCGATGAGGTCGGAGTTGCCCTGCCCCAGGCCGGTGCCGAGGGTGCCGCCGGAGCCGAAGGCCCACAGCGCCTGCATGGCCTGCTCGGAGTGGACGACGCCGTCCTGGACGGCAGCACGGGAGAGCTCGAACTCACGCATCGGGTCGAGCCAGGCCTGGACACGCGTCTGGATGTGCGGCTCGAAGCTCGCCACGCCGACCGCGCCGACCGCGGACATCAGCAGACCGAAGACGATCCAGCTGGTCCGCTCGGTGGCGACGTACAGCATGATGACGAACATCCCGAAGAACAGCAGGGACGTACCGAGGTCGGTCTCGAAGACCAGGATCAGGATCGACATCACCCAGACGACGAGGATCGGACCCAGGTCACGGCCGCGCGGCAGGTACAGCCCCATGAAACGGCGGCTGGCCAGGGCCAGGGCGTCCCTCTTGACCATGAGGTAGCCGGCGAAGAACACCGCCAGGGCGATCTTCGCGAACTCACCGGGCTGGAGCGTGCCGAGGCCGGGGATCTTGATCCAGATCTTGGCGCCGTACGTCGGAGCACTGAGACCGGGGATCAGCGGCATCACGAGCAGGAGCAGGGCCGCTGCCATGGAGATGTAGGTGTACCGCTGGAGGACCCGGTGGTCCTTCAGGAAGATCAGCACGACCACCAGCAGTGCGACACCCATCGCCGAGTACAGCAGCTGGCGCGGTGCCGCCTCGACGAAGGTCCTGCTCGCCTGCAGCTTCTCCGACTGGTCCAGCCGCCAGATCACCACCAGCCCGAGCCCGTTGAGCAGGGTCGCCAGCGGCAGCATCAGCGGGTCCGCGTACGGCGCGAACTTGCGGACGACGAGGTGCCCGACGCCCGCGAGCAGACCGAGCCCGAGCCCGTAGCTCAGCAGGCCCGGCGGCACCGAGTCGTGGAGTGCCAGGCCGACGTTGGCGTAGGCGAACACCGGGATGACGACGGCGAACACCAGCAGTGCGAGCTCGGTGTTGCGCCGGCTCGGCGCGCCGATGGCGCCGATCGTGGACGTGTGGTGCGTCGCCGAGGGCGACGTATTCGTACCGCTCATCGTGTGACAGGGCCTCTCACGGCTACTGCTTACCGCACAGCGAGACGACCTTCTGCTCTTCCTCCGAGAGGCTGGGGCCGGGGCTGGGGGTGGGTGCGGTCGTGGTCGGGGGCGTGGACTTCTCCGGGGCCGACGGTGAACCCGACGGGCTGGACGGGTTCGGTGTCGGTGTGGCCTTGGACGTGAAGGAGGCGGGAGTGGTTCCCGTGGTGCCCCCGGCCTCGCCTTCGCCGGTCTTGGAGTTGTTCTTGCTCTCGGCTTCGCGCCGCTGCGCCTCCTTCTTGCACGCGGAGGCCTGCACCGACAGTTCCTGGATCTTCGCCTGGGCGTTCTTGAGCCCGCCCTCGGGAATCGTCTCCTTGACCTGCTTCTGCTGGTAGGGCGGCAGGTACTTGAGTTCGATCTCGGGGTGGTCCTTCTGGACCTTCGAGAGCGAGACCCAGGCCAGGTCCTGGCTGATGCCCCGGTACAGGGCGACGTGCTCGTCCTCGGCGCCGACGTAGTACTGCGTCTGCGTCCAGCGGTATCCGCCGTACAGACCGCCGCCGACGACGGCCAGGGCGAGCGCGCCGTAGAAGGATCTCTTCAGCCAGCGGCCCTTCTTGCGGCGGGGCTTGGTGAAGTCGTCGTCGCCGTAGTCGAAGCCGTCCGCGGGGATGTATCCGGTGGTGTCGCCGGAGCCGGGCGGGCCGAACTCGCCGCTCCCGCCGCCGCGGCCGTGCCCGAGGCGGCCGAGCCCGGAGGCGCGGCCCGCGGGGGTCTGCATGATGCCGTTGTCGTGCAGCTGGTGCTGGTTCTCGGCGACGGCGCCGACCACGACGGGGGTGTCGGACAGCTGTCCCGCGAGGGTGTCGCCGGTGTCGAGGTCGAGGACGTCGGCGATGATGACCGTGATGTTGTCCGGGCCGCCGCCGCGCAGGGCGAGCTCGATCAGGTTCTGGACGGTCTCCTGGGGGCCCTGGTAGCTGGCGAGGGTGTCCTCCAGGGTCTGGTGGGACACCACGCCGGACAGGCCGTCGGAGCAGATCAGGTAGCGGTCGCCGGCGCGGACCTCGCGGATGGACAGGTCCGGCTCGACGTGGTCGCCGGACCCGAGGGCGCGCATCAGCAGCGAGCGCTGCGGGTGCGTGGTCGCCTCCTCCTCGGTGATGCGGCCCTCGTCGACCAGGCGCTGCACCCAGGTGTGGTCCTGGGTGATCTGGGTGAGGACGCCGTCGCGGAGCAGGTAGGCGCGCGAGTCGCCGACGTGGACCAGGCCGAGGCGCTGGCCCGTCCACAGCAGGGCGGTCAGGGTCGTCCCCATGCCTTCCAGCTGGGGGTCGTCCTCGACCATGGAGCGCAGCTGGTCGTTGGCGCGCTGTACCGCGGTGCCGAGCGAGGTGAGGATGTCGGAGCCGGGGACGTCGTCGTCGAGGGCGACGATCGTGGAGATGGCCTCGGAGGAGGCGACCTCACCGGCCGCCGCGCCGCCCATGCCGTCGGCGATGGCGAGCAGGCGCGGGCCGGCGTATCCGGAGTCCTCGTTGCCCTCCCGGATCATGCCCTTGTGCGATCCGGCCGCGAAGCGCAGTGACAGACTCATGCGCACCTCGCCTGTCGGCTCCGGGTACAGCCGGTCGTGTCGAGCCACACTGCCCACCCTCCGGTCGGGAGCGCGCGGGGGGCCGGGGTGGGGCCCGCCACTGCGTGCTCGCTCCGCTCGCGCCTATCCATGATGTAGCACTACTTCCGCAGCTCGATGACGGTCTTGCCGATGCGGATCGGCGCGCCCAGCGCAATCGGTGTGGGAGTCGTCAGCCGGGACCGGTCCAGGTACGTGCCGTTGGTGGAGCCGAGGTCCTCGACGATCCACTGGCCGTCGCGGTCCGGGTAGATCCTGGCATGGCGGCTGGAGGCGTAGTCGTCGTCCAGCACGATCGTCGAGTCGTGCGCCCGGCCCAGGGTGATGGTCTGGCCCTGGAGCGCGACCGTGGTGCCGGTGAGGGTGCCTTCGGTCACGACCAGCTTGGTGGGGGCGTTACGGCCCCGGCGGCCGCCGGTGGGCTGCTGGCGCTGCTGCGGCGGCGCCTGGCGGGCGGCGGCCTGCTGCTGCCGGCCTGCCTCGCGGCGCGATCCGCGCTGGGTGACACGCGTACCGAACAGGTCGCTGCGGATGACCTGCACGGCCACGATCACGAACAGCCACAGTACGGCCAGGAAACCCAGCCGCATGACCGTGAGGGTCAGCTCTGACATTGCCCCCGCTTCACCCTTCGGCTTGCCGGTAAATGATGGTGGTGCTGCCCACGACGATCCGCGAGCCGTCGCGGAGCGTAGCGCGGGTGGTGTGCTGCCCGTCCACCACGATGCCGTTGGTGGATCCGAGATCCTGGATCGTCGAGGGCGTTCCGGTCCGGATCTCGCAGTGCCGGCGGGAGACGCCGGGGTCGTCGATCCGCACGTCGGCGTCGGTGCTGCGGCCCAGCACCAGCGTCGCGCGGGAGATCTGGTGGCGGGTGCCGTTGATCTCGATCCAGTGGCGGGTGCGTCCGCCCGCGGCCGGGGGCCGCTGGGCGCTCGCGGCGGGCGGGTAGCCGTAACCGCCGGGGCGGCCGCCGGGCGGCGGCGCGGCCGGCATGGGCGGGGCGCCGGCGGGTGCGGCGGACGGCGGGTAGCCGTAGCCACCGGGGCGTCCGCCCTGCGGGGCCGCGGGCGCGGCGGCGCCGCCTCCCGGGCCGCCCTGCTGGCTGCTGGAGGAGGCGAGCGTACGGCTGCGCACCCGGTACAGGCCGGTGTCGAGGTCGTCCGCCTTCTCCAGGTGCACCTTGATCGGGCCCATGAAGGTGTAGCGCTGCTGCTTGGCGTAGTCGCGCACCATGCCGGCGAGCTCGTCGCCGAGCTGGCCGGAGTAGGGGCTGAGCCGCTCGAAGTCGGGTGTGCTCAGTTCGACGATGAAGTCGTTGGGGACGACCGTCCGGTCGCGGTTCCAGATGGTGGCGTTGTTGTCGCACTCACGCTGGAGAGCTCCCGCGATCTCCACGGGCTGGACCTCGGACTTGAACACCTTGGCGAAGGTGCCGTTGACCAGACCTTCGAGACGCTGCTCGAACTTCTTCAGGACTCCCATGGGGCACCTCCTCCGTCGTTGCCGTCCTGTGTACTGCCCTGCGGACCGCTTGGCTGGTACTGCTTACTGATCGTATCCACGCGCCGCTCGATCGGCTGGTTCCCCCTGTCAGCCCCGCCGACGGGTGTCGACGCATGACGAAGTTCCCTGTGGAGCTCGTCTTCGAACTCCTCCGGTGTTACTGCTGCGCGTATCCGCCTCCGGTATGCCTGACAAGGATCGTAGAGGCGGCTGAAGACCAGTGTCCCGCACCTGGCTGTGGACCCCGCCTCCTCCTGCGGAGACGGCGGGTACCGGTACGAGGTTGATACGTGAACCGGTACGGGTTGATACGTGGCAGGGACATCGACCGTTCGCCGGCGGGTCTGCCTGCGGGGATAAGGGATGTGAACCCACCCCTTCCAGCGTGCTAATGTTCTGGGTGTCGGAAGGCGCCGGCCCCAACGGGGCAGACGCCCAGGACACACCCAATGCGCGGGTGGCGGAATAGGCAGACGCGCTGGATTCAGGTTCCAGTGCCCGCAAGGGCGTGGGGGTTCAACTCCCCCCTCGCGCACCGTCGGAACGGGCGGCATCGATCAGATGCCGCCCGTTCTTCGTGTGTCCGGATGTGCCGTCTCGGGCCGGGCCCGGAGCCGTGCAGCCGTGCCGTGTGAGGAAGCTCTCAGGCCTGTTCGGCCGGGCCGTCCCCCAAGGTCCGCCCCGGTGCGAAGCGTTCCCGGACGAGCGGGTCGTCGAGGAGGCGGGGCGGGTAGCCGGGGCCGGTGCGGGCGCTCATGTCCCGCTGGTGCAGTACCTCGCCGCAGGCCGAGCAGACGACCCGGGCCTCGGTGTCGTGGCCGCAGGGCCGGTGGTGCAGGACCACGGGGGCGCCCGCGTCGTCGGCCAGCCAGCGGTCCCCCCAGGCGTTGATCGCGGCGAGCACGCCGAAGAAGTCGCGGCCCTTGTCCGTGGGCAGGTACTCGTGACGGACCGGGTCGCTCTGGTAGACGCGCCTGTGCAGCAGGCCCTCGGCCTCCAGGCGCCGCAGCCGGTCGGTGAGGGTGTTGCGGGCGATGCCCAGGGTGTTGATGAAGCCGTCGAAGCGGGATTCGCCGTAGAAGACCTCGCGCAGCACCAGGAGGGTCCAGGCGTCGCCCAGGATGTCGGCGGTGCGGGCGATCGAGCAGGGCCAGGTGCCGAACGAGGTCCGTCGCATGGGTTCACTGTAGAAGGCGGCCGCCTTGTCGGTCTCATGATGAGATCGGCCCTTCCGGCCGGGGCGCTACTCGCGCATGCCCGCCAGGTCCGCCGGGCGGCGGCGCAGGGCGAGGGCGGCGGGGACCGTGGCACTGACCACGGCCAGGAGGGCGCAGGCGGTCGCCGTCGCGCCGAGGGCCTGCCACGGGAGGGTGACGGCGGACGGCACCGACAGCAGGGCGAGGGCGGCCCCCATGCCGGCCAGGTTGACGCCGGTGACCAGCAGGCCGAGCAGCACGCCGGCCGTGACGGCCGTCAGGGCCTCGGCCGCGGTCAGCCGCAGCACCTGCCGGCGGGTCGCTCCGGCCAGCCGCAGCACGGCCAGGTCACGGGCCCGGTCGGAGGCCGCCATGACCGTGGTGCTGGCCACGGAGATGCCCGTGTAGAGCAGGGCGATACCGAGGACCATGAGGAGGCCGAGGCGGGTGGTGCGGTTGGTCTCGGGCTGGTTGGCGTGCAGCCATGCGTCCCGGGTGAGGACCCGCGCGCCTCCCGGACCGGCCGCCTCGCGCAGCGCGGTGGCCACGGCCCCGGGGGTGGTGCCGTGCTCCAGGGCCACGTCCACGCGGTCGACCGTGGCGCCCGGGGCGTTGCGCGGGGTGACGTAGACGCCGTTGCCGCCCGTGCCGGTGGGCATCACCGCGGCGATGCGGAGGGTGCGCGGGGCTCCGTCGCCGAGCCAGACCCGGACGCGGTCGCCCACCCGGTGCCGTTCCCACTCCTCGTTGACGATGATCGAGTCGTCGTCGAGGTCGCTCACCCCGCCGGCGCCGAGCGGCAGGCGGGTGGTGGCCGCCAGATCGCGGGGGATCGCGGCGCGGGCCTCGGAGCGGATCAGGGCCACCCCGTCCTCCAGCACGTGCACGGCCGTCGACGACGTCGGGGAGATCCGCGCGCCCGGCACGGCACGCAGCCTGTCCAGGGTGGCGGCGTCGAAGCCCTGCCCGGCGGCGGGGGTGACGACGAAGGCGGCGGTGGTGCGTTCGCTCGTCTCGGTGGACTTCGCCTGGTCCAGAGTCGCGGTGGCGCCCAGGAGCGAACCGGCGAGCGCGACCGTGATCAGGACGGGGGCCGCGAGGGCGGCGGTGCGGCGCACCGCGGTGGCGGTGTTCTCGCGGACCACGGTGCCCAGGACCGAGGGCAGGCAGGTCAGCAGGCGCGTCAGGGGGCGCAGGACGAGGGGGGCGAGCAGGGCGGCCGCCGTGATCAGCAGCATGGGGCGGCTGATGTACGTCTTGCGGTGGAGCAGGTCGCCCGGGTCGGTGGTGAGGGACAGGGCCAGGGTCACGGCGGCGACGAGCAGGAGGGCCGTGCCGCAGAACAGACGTCCCCGGGTGAGCGGTCCGCTGTCGGCGGCGGCCTCGCGCAGGGCCTCGGCGGGGGCGGTGCGGCCGGCCCGCCAGGAGGCCGCGGTCGCTCCGCACAGGGCGACGAACAGGCCCGTCCAGAAGGCGGCGTGGTAGGGCCAGGTGTGCTCGCCGATGGTGAACCAGGCGGGGGCGAGGCCCTCTTCGGCCACCCGGGCCGCCAGCAGCGGCGCCCCGTAGGAGCCCAGCGCGCAGCCGGCCACCGAGGCGAGCACACCGACGGCGAGGGCCTCGGCGAGGACGGCCCGGCGCAGCTGCGCGGGACTGGCCCCGGCGGTGCGCAGCAGGGCGAACTCCCTGCGGCGCTGGGCGACCGCGAAGGCGAAGGTCGACGCCACGACGAACACGGACACGAACGCGGTGACGCCGCCGGCGGTGCCGAAGAGGGCGTTCATGGCGGTGAGCGCCTCACGGTCCCGGTCCGGGTTCGCATCGGCGAGGCGGCGTGCCGTGCCGGTGAGCACCTGGGCGCTGTCGCCCACCGCCGCGCGTACGGACGCCGGGTCGGCCGCGACGACCAACTGGTCTGCCGCCGGGCGCAGTTGTGCGGCGCGGGCGTCCGCGAAGAACACGGCGTTCTCGAAGCCGCGCGGGGTCAGCGTGCCCACGACGCGTACGGTGCCCGCGTCGGTGTGGATCCACCGGCCCGGGCGGGCCCAGTCGCCGGTGACGGCGACCTCGCCGGCCGTGCGGGGGGCCCGGCCGGTGGCGAGGTCGTACGGGGCGAACGCGGCGGTGGACCAGGGGTGGCCCACCAGGCCGGCGGGAGCGCCGGGTGCCCGGACGGGGAACGAGCGGTCCTCGACGACCGGGCCCAGCGTCCGCAGCCGTGCGACGGTCGCGGCCGGTACCGGACGCGGGTGGGCGAGCCGGGAGGCGCGCACGCCGATCGGGGTCGGTACCCGCAGGGTGTCCTGCCCCTTGACCACGACCGGCGCGGCGGCGAAGCGTTCGGGGGCGCGCTCCGGGGCGGTGAGCGTCGAGGCCAGGGCCAGGCCCATCACGGTGAGCAGGGCCACGCCCAGGCAGAGCGCGACGAAGCTGCCGGTGAAGGTGGCCCAGCGGGCGCGCAGGGTGTGCAGGGTGACGCTCAGCACGGCACGGCCTCCAGACGGGTCATGCGGCCGGCGATGGTTTCGGCGTCGGCGCCCGTCAACGCGCCGCTCACACGGCCGTCGACGAGGAAGACGACACGGTCGGCGTACGCGGCGGCCACCGGGTCGTGCGTGACCATGACGACCGTCTGGCCCTCGCGGTCGACCATGCCGCGCAGCAGGCCGAGCACCTCACGGCCGGTGCGGGTGTCCAGGGCGCCGGTCGGTTCGTCGGCGAACAGCACATCGGGCCGGGTGATCAACGCGCGGGCCAGGGCGACGCGTTGCTGCTGGCCGCCGGAGAGCTGGGCCGGCCGGTGCCGGGACCGGTCCGCGAGCCCGACCTGACCGAGCGCCTCGCGCACCCGGGCCGTGGGGACGCGGCGGCCGGCCAGGCGCAGGGGCAGGGCCACGTTCTGCTCGGCGGTCAGCGAGGGCAGCAGGTTGAACGCCTGGAAGACGAACCCGACGCGTTCGCGCCGCAGCAGGGTCAGCCGCCGTTCGCTCAGCCCGGTCAGCTCGGTGCCGCCCACGGCGACCGAGCCGGAGGTGGGCCGGTCCAGGCCGGCCGCGCACCGGAGCAGCGTGGACTTGCCGGAGCCGGAGGGGCCCATGACGGCGGTGAGGGTCCCGGCGGGGAACGCGAGCGAGACCGCGTCGAGTGCGGTCAGGGGCCCGTATCTCCTGGTGAGCGAGTCCAGCCGGACGGCGTCGTGTGTCATGGGTTCCCCCTGGTGTCGGTGTCGCTTCCACGAAACCGGGCGGGGGCGGGCCGGCGCACTGCGGCAGGGCCTAGACCCGGGGTAGGGCCAGGCATACCCCCGGGCCTCTGCCTGCGCCCATGGCCGCGGCACCGGGCGGCTCCTACGGTGATCCGCATGCATCCTCGGAACGTGTGGCAGGCCCTGTCCCGCCCCGGCTACCTGCTGTCGGCGTGGCCCTGGAGGTCGGCGGCCTACCTGCTCACCGGCGCGGTCACCGGCGTGGTCGTGCTGGTGGGCATCGTGCTGGGGGCGGTGGCCGGCGGGGTGCTCGCGCTCGCGCTGGTGGGGCTGCCGCTGCTGCTCGGGACGGCCCTGGCGGGGATTCCGGTGGCGGCCCTGGAGCGCTACCGGCTGCGGCTGGTCGACGAGGAGCCGGCGCCCGGCCCGCACGAGGAGCCCGGGGAGCCGGGGCTGCGGGCCTGGCTGGTGACGCGGTTGCGGGAGCGGGCCACCTGGCGGGAGCTGGGCCACGCCCTGCTGTTCGCGGGGCTGCTGTGGCCGGTGGACGCCCTGGCGTTCGCCGTCCTGCTGCCGGGGCCGCTCTCCGTGGTGGCGACGCCGTTGCAGCTGG
Source organism: Streptomyces sp. NPDC047880 (assembly GCF_040706515.1). NCBI lineage: Bacteria > Bacillati > Actinomycetota > Actinomycetes > Kitasatosporales > Streptomycetaceae > Streptomyces > Streptomyces sp. NPDC047880. Next base: position 77,420 of record NZ_JBEZOK010000029.1, read on the forward strand.
CCCTCTTCGGTGAGGCGAAGGTCCTCAAGGTGTGGCTGGTCACCGGCTGGCCGGCTGCCGTCGGCTGGGCAGTCCTCGGGCTGGTGCTGCTGGCCCTGGGCGGCTGTCTGCTGGGTGTCGTGGCCGGGGCCCGGGCCGGGCTGGCCCGGCTGCTGATCGCGCCGCGGGAGGCCGAGCTGGGGGCCCGCGTGATCGAACTGGCCCGCTCCCGGGTGCGGTTGGTGGACGCCTTCGAGACGGAGCGGCGGCGGATCGAGCGCGATCTGCACGACGGGGCGCAGCAGCGGCTCGTCGCCCTGACGATGACGCTCGGGCTGGCTCGCCTCGACGCCCCGCCCGGCCCGCTCGCCGACCAGCTCGCCAAGGCGCACCAGGAGGCGGGCACGGCCCTCGCGGAGCTGCGCGAGCTCATCCGCGGCATCCACCCCAAGGTCCTCGCCGACTACGGTCTGGAAGCGGCGGTGGCCGACGCGGCCGACCGTTCGGCCGTGCCCGTGGACGTCGGCCTGGAGCTGCCCGGACGGCTCTCCCCGGCGGTGGAGGCCGCCGCGTACTTCGTGGTGTGCGAGGCGCTCGCCAACGTGGGCAGGCACAGCGGGGCCGGCCGGGCGGAGGTCAGCGGGGAGCACCGCGACGGTCGGCTGCTGCTGCGGATACGCGACGACGGGCGCGGCGGGGCGCGGGCCGGGGAGGGCAGCGGGCTGACCGGACTCGCCGACCGGGTGTCGGTGCTCGATGGCAGACTCTCCCTGTCCAGTCCGCCCGGCGGACCGACCCTGCTGTGTGTGGAGATCCCTTGTGACCCTGCGAGTTGAGCGGCCGCTGCGGGTCGTCCTGGCGGAGGACAGCGTCCTGTTGCGGGACGGGCTCGTCGGACTGCTGGAGCGCTGCGGGCACGAGGTCGTCGCGGCCGTGGGGGACGCCGGTGCGCTGGTCGCGGCCGTCGGGGAGCACGACCCGGACGTGGTCGTGACGGACGTGCGGATGCCGCCCGGCTTCCAGGACGAGGGCCTGCACGCGGCGGTGCGGCTGCGCCAGGAGCGGCCCACGCTGCCCGTGCTGGTCCTCAGCCAGTACGTGCAGCGCCGGTACGCCGCCGAGCTGCTGGACTCGGGCGACGGCACGGGCGTCGGCTATCTGCTCAAGGACCGCGTCGGCCAGGTCGAGGAGTTCGTCGAGGCGCTCGGCGAGGTCGCGGAGGGCGGCACGGTCGTCGACCCCGAGGTCGTACGGCAGTTGCTGCGCCGCCGCCGCGACCCGCTGGAGCGGCTCACCCCGCGCGAGCGGGAGGTGCTGGCGCTGATCGCCGAGGGCAGGTCCAACAGCGCGATCGCCCGCGAACTGGTCGTCTCCGAGGCGGCCGTGGGCAAGCACGTCTCCGGCATCCTCACCAAGCTCGACCTGCCCCCGGCCGACGCCACCCACCGCCGGGTGCTGGCCGTGCTGGCGTATCTGCGGGCCTGACGGGGCGTTTCCGCGGGCCTGACGGGCGTATCGGCGGGCCCGACGAGGCGGATCCGAGGGTCTGACGGACCGGCAGCCCCGCCCATAGGGTGCACGCATGACGCTGCAACTTGTTCAGGTGAACTTCAAGGCCCGGGACGACTCGGCGCTCGGCCGGTTCTGGGCGGACGTGCTGGGCTGGGGCGTTTCCAGCGAGGGCCCCGGGGTCACCAACCTGGAACCGGTGGGCTTCGACTGGCCTGACCCGTCCGCCGTCTGCGTCGATCTCGTCCGCGTCCCGGACCCGGAGTCGGTGCGGTACCGCGTCCATCTCGAACTCGCCACCACGTCGGACGCCCATCAGGCGGAGCTGGTCGCACGCCTGAAGGACCTCGGGGCGACCCCCGTCGACCCGGGTCGGGGTGACGTGCCGTGGACGAAGCTGGCCGACCCGGAGGGCAACGTCTTCAGCGTCCTGGAGCCGCGGGAGCTCTACCGCGACACCGGGCCCATCGCCGCCGTGGTCGTCGACTGCGCCGACCCGCGGGTCATGGTCCGGTTCTGGGGAGAGGCGATCGACTGGACCGTCCATGAACTGACCGACGACCGCGCCCTGCTGCGCTCCGCCGAGGGGGTCGGGCCGTACCTGGAGTTTCGCCGCACGCCGGACGACCGGGTCGTCACCGGTCGCGTCCACCTCGACGTCAGGCCCGACCCGATCGAGGACCAGGCGAAGGAGGTCGCCCGGCTCGAAGGGCTCGGCGCAACCCGGGCCGATGTGGGGCAGGGCGACGTCCCCTGGGCCGTCCTGGCGGACCCGGAGGGCAACGAGTTCTGCGTGCTCGGCCGGGGCTGACGGGGACTGCGTCCGGTCCTTTCGCACGGCGGTACGGCAGTGCGCACCCGTACGGGACGGCCCGAGGAGCACTTCCAAGGGCCTTGCGTGGTGCGCACGTTGTATTAAAACCAGCGAGTTGGTTTCATTGCGTCGCCATCAGAGCCCTGCAGGGGAGCCACGGGTGACCAAACAGGACCGGGCCGTCCGGACCCGTCTCGCGCTGATCCGTTCCGCGGCCGAGCAGTTCGAGGCCCGGGGATACGTCCGGGCCTGCCTGGCGCAGATCAGCGCGGGTGCCGGCGTCAGCTCCGGCGCGCTGCACTTCCACTTCGCCAACAAGGCCGCCGTCGCCGAGGCCGTCGAGCACGCGGCCGCCGGTGCCCTGCACGAGGCGGCGGGGCACGGCCGGGACGCCGGCGGCAGCGCTCTGCAGCGGCTCGTGGACGTCACCCACCACGTCGCCCGGCTGATGTGCGCCGACGTGGTGGTGCGGGCCGGGCTGCGGCTGAACGCCGAGGGTCACGGCGGGCGGACGCGGGACCTGCGCCGCGAATGGCGGGAGTGCGTGCAGGGGCTGCTGGCCGAGGCGGAGGGGCGGGGCGAACTCGCCGCCGGTGTGACACCGCAGCGCACCGGCGCCGTCGTCCTCGCCGCCACGACCGGTATCGAGGTCCTGGCCCGGGACGACCGCGACTGGCTCGCCCGGCCCTCGCTGACCGATCTGTGGCACCTGCTGCTGCCGTGCCTGGCGGCACCGTGCCTGGCCGGAGCGCTGGATCCGGCGGGGAGCGGATCGGCGGCGAGTGGACCGAGTGGATCGCCGGGGAGCGGGTCGGCGGGGAGTGGGCCGGCAGCAAGTGGGCCGACGGCCGGTGGGTCGGCGGAAGCGGCGCCGGTGGGGAGCGGATCGGACGTTCCGGGCGTCCGGGCGCAGGCGTGCGGTGTGGGGCTCGCGCTGCGGTAGGGACGCGCCCCCTGGTCGAGCACGCTGCCGAGCCGTGACCGAAACAAACCGGATGGCAAGTTTTTCGGGCGCGCTGATCGCACGATGGTCTCCCAGCATCTGGACCGAGGAGCGATGAGCCATGACTCAGCCCGCCTGCCCCTTCCTGTCGATCGACCCGTCCGGTCAGGACCTGTACGGCGAGATATCCCGCATCCGTGACCAGGGCCCGGCCGTGGAGGTCGAACTCCCCGGCGGCGTACGGGCGTGGTGGATCAACGGCCTGGAGCTGAACAAACGGCTCCTGGCCGGCCCCGAGACGAGCAAGGACGCCTTCCAGCACTGGCCGGCCTGGATCAACGGGGACATCTCCCGCACCTGGCCGCTCGCCATCTGGGTCTCGGTGCGCAACATGGTCACCGCCTACGGCTCCGACCACAGCCGGCTGCGCAAACCGATGGCCGCCGCCTTCACCAAACGCCGCGTCGACGCGCTGCTGCCACGCGTCCAGCAGATCGTCGACCAGGCGCTGGACGCACTGGAACGCGTCCCGGACGGCGAAGTCGTGGACCTGCGGGCGGCGTTCGCGGCGCCCGTCCCGCACGAGGTGGTGTGCGAGCTCTTCGGCGTACCGGGCGGCGAGGACGGCCCGCGCGCGGACCTCTACCGCATCATCAACCGCTTCTTCGACACGGCCATCTCCCTGGAGGACGCGCAGGCCAACGCCGTCGACCTCTACGGCACGCTGACGGCCTTCCTCCAGCACAAGCGCGAACACCCGGCCGACGACCTGACGACGGCGCTGATCGCCGCGCGCGACGAAGGTGCCCTGAGCGAGCAGGAGTTGATGGACAACCTGATCCTGCTGCTCACCGCGGGTTTCGAGACCACGGTCAACCTCATCGACAACACCGTGCACAGCCTGCTCGCCCACCCCGGGCAGCTCGACCTCGTCCGCTCCGGGCGGGCGACCTGGGAGGACGCCCTGGAGGAGTCGCTGCGCTTCGAGGCGCCGGGTGCCATGTCGGGGCTGCGCTACGCCGTGGAGGACATCGAGATCGAGCCGGGCCTGACCATTGCCAAGGGCGACCCGCTGGTGGTCTCCTTCGCCGGTGCCGGGCGCGACCCCGAGCGGCACGGGCCCGACGCCGAACGGTTCGACATCACCCGCGGCACCAGCCGCGACCACGTGTCCTTCGGCCACGGGGTGCACCACTGCCTGGGCCGGCCCCTGGCCATGGCCGAGGCGACCGTGGCCCTGACGTCGCTGTTCGCGCGCTTCCCGCGGCTGGCCCTGGCCGATCCGTCGTGTCCGCCGAAGCGGCTGCGGTCCATCATCTCCACCGGCCACGAGGAACTGCCGGTGCTGTTGCACGGCCGGCGCCCCGGCCCGCGACCGGAGTCCGAGCGGGAGCCGGAGGCGGCGCCGGAGTGATCAGGAGACCTTCCGGCCCTGGAGGAAAGCGCGGTACCAGGGCACCGCGCGGGGGAAGGCGGCCGTGAACCCCTCACCGGGCGAGCAGTCGAAGGTCTTCCAGAACGTGTCGTCCACGAACCAGTGGTCGACCGTGAGCATGCCGAGGTGATGCAGGGCGAGCGGTGACCCGGCGGCCCGGTCGAGGGCGGTGGCGACGTCCACGGCCGCGCCGCCGCCGGGGTCCCCGAGCTCCCGGCACACGGCCGCCAGCAGGTCCGGAACCGGCACCGGCTCGGGGTGGCCGACGTGGTGCACACCGCCGCCGGGTGCCGGGGAGAGCGCGGCGGCCACCACCGCACGGCCCAGGGTGTCGGCGTCGATCATCGACTGGAGCGCCTCGCAGCCGGTCAGGGTGGCCGACAGCTCGTTCATCAGCCACACCAGCCCGGGGATCACCCAGCGGTCGCCCTCGCCGTACACGAGGTGCGGGCGCAGCACCAGGCCGCCCGCGTCGAGGACGTACCGTTCGGCGGCGGCCCGGGTGCGGCTGGTGGGCGAGGCGGGTGCGATCGGCACCTCCCCGGGGCGCACGCCGCGGAAGGGGCCCCGGCCCTGCACGGCGGCCGTACTGACGTACACGATCCGGCGCACTCCGGCGCGCACGGCCTCCTCGACCAGGGCCCGGGTGCCGTGGTCGTTGACCGCCTCGACGGTCTCGGCGTCGCCGCCGACCCGCGTGGCGCAGTGCACCAGGACGTCCGTGTCGGCGCAGACGCCGCGCAGGGAGGGCGGGGCACAGAGGTCGCCGTGCACGTACTCGGGTCCGGGCGGTGCGTGCCGGGACAACAGGCGTACGCGGACGCCCGGTTGCCGCTTCGCCGTGGCGGCGACCCGGCCGCCGACGAAGCCGCTCGCGCCGGTGATCAGAATCTTGAGCGTCACGACAGGGACCGTACCCGCGCGGGGCGGGCGGAGGTCAGGTCGGCGGTGAAGACCGGCTCGCCGTCCTGCCGCCCCGACACCCGTACGGTCACCTCCCCGGGACGCTCGTCGACGACCTCGGTCTCGATCCGGCACGGGCTGTGCAGTTCGGCGTAGCGGGCGAATTCCGCCGTCATCCTGAGCGGCAGGAACGGGTGCAGGCCCGACGCGGCGGTCGCGGCCTGGCGGGCCGCCTCGAACAGGACCATGCCGGGAACGTGGTCGTTGGGGCGCGAGAAGAGCACCGGGTGACCGGTGTCGACGCGCAGGTTCCAGACGCCGGGGCGGTCGCCGGGAGCGAGGACGACGTCCTCGGCGCGGGCCCGGCCCGCGGTCCGCGGCGCAATGCCCGCCGGGAGCGGCACCGGTATGTCCAGGGCGTGCAGCCTGCCCGCGCGCAGACGGCGGTAGGCGCGCGGTGGGGTGCAGCCGGTGCTTCCGGTGCCGCGGGCGACGAGACGTCCCGCGCGGCGGAACTCCATCGTGGTCCGCATGCTGCGCAGCCCGCGGCCGCGGCGGCGGACCTCGGAGCACACGACGTCGAACTCGACGGGTTCGGCGGCGTCCGCGAGCAGGAGTGCGGCCGGGTCGACGTGGACCGTCATGTCCCACATGACGAAGTGCGTGTCGGCCGGGGCACCGAACTCGGCGTGCGCGAGCACCATCGAGGCCTGCCGCAACGTTTCGCCCACGACCATCGGGTCCTGGTGACGGTCGTCCACGGGGCCGAAGAAGGGGTGGTCGGCCGGCCAGTGCCCCGTGAAGTGGAAGCGGCTGTCGGAGATTCGGGTCCACCGGGTGGGGAAGACGTCCGTCTCAGCGGTGCGATGGGCGAGTTCCTTGGTGACGACGGCGGTGTGGGAGCGGGGGGTGGGGCGTTCGGTGACGGCACGTTCGGTGACGGGGATCTGTGGTGCGGATCGGCCGGTGGCAGGGGTCGCGGACCGTGGCGGGCGGACTTCGGTGGTGGGGCGGGCTGCGGTGGCGGGGCGTGCTTCGGTGGTGGGGCGTGCTTCGGTGGTCGGGTGTGCTTCGGTGGTGCGGGTCGGTGACATGGGTTCGTTCGCTGGTGAGTGGGCCGACGGGGCCGAGAGGGCGGACGGGGGTGTGCCGGTCGCTGCCGGGATCGCCTGTACCCGCCGCTCTCGGAGGGCGGTGTTCTGTGGCGTGTTCTCGACGGTCGTAGCCGTTGCGTTTGCCGGACTGCCCTCACGTCCGGTCTGATCCTCCGTGAGTGGGCTTAAAGGCCCTGTCTGCGGCATGAGAACCCCCAGGATCGGCTGCCTGGCCGCGGTCGACGCTTGACTAAGATACGGACGAGCCGGTTTTTTTCAAAGGGTGAACCAAGCCGCTGGAACAGGCTCTCGCGCCCTCGCCACACAGCGACTTCACAGGGATCGACGGAGATCAGGAGGCATCCGATGGCGCGACAGGAGCGCGCGATCCGCACCCGGCGGACCATCCTGGAGGCGGCAGCGGCCGTCTTCGACGAACGCGGCTACACCTCGGCGACCATCGGCGAGATCCTGGACCGGGCCGGCGTCACCAAGGGCGCGCTGTACTTCCACTTCGGTTCCAAGGAGGAGCTGGCGGTGGGGGTGTTCGAGGAGCAGCTCGCGATCACGCTCCCGCCGCAGACCAGCAAGCTCCAGGAACTCGTCGACTCCGGTCTGGTGATGGCCCGTCGCCTGCGGTCCGAACCGCTGGTGCGGGCCAGTGTGGGGCTCGCCCTCGACCAGGGGGCCATGGACCTCGACCGCACCCCGGCCTTCCGGATGTGGATCGACCAGAACACGCAGATGCTGACCGAGGCGAAAGCGCGGGGCGAACTGCTCCAGCACGTCGACGTGGCGGAGACGGCCGAGCTGCTGGTCGGCAGCTTCTCCGGGGTGCAGCTGCTGTCCCAGCTGCGCTGCCAGCGGCAGGATCTGGAGCGCCGGGTCGTGGTGCTGTTCGAGCACTTCCTGCCCAGCATCACGGTGCCGGCGGTGCTGGCCCGGCTCGACATCTCGGTGGAGCGGGCCGAGCGGGTGCTGGCGCAGGTGCTGACGGAGGAGGGTGCGGCCGTGCCGGCCCGGGCCGCCGTGCCCGCGCAGACGACCGTGGCTTCGGGGGCGTGAGCACTGCCGCGAGGCCCGGTGCCGCTTGGGCCGGCGCGGTCCGGCCCCGCTGGGCGCGGCCCCGCTGGGCGCGGTCCGGCTCGGCGCGGGTTGTCCACAGCCGTGGAGTTGTCCACAGGGTCTGACGCGTTTCGGCCGCCGGTTGTACGGTCGGCACGAGTGGATGTTCGTGCGCGTGCGGGGGAGGCGGTCGGGATGACCAGGACTGGAGCTCAGGACGAGAGCGGGAGCACGGCGAAAGGCGGGGCACCGCGCAGGCTGCCCCGGGTCCGCGGCTTCGCCGAGTGGCCGGCCGCCGGTTCGCCCAAGGACGAGGGCAAGGCCCTGCGCAAGCGGATCCCGCGCAGTGCCCACGCCTCGCTCGACCTGGACGCCTCCCGGCCCGACGCGGTGAGCGCCGTCGAGGAGTCGGGCCGCGGGCGGCTGCCCGAGCTGACCCCGATCCGGGTCGGGCGCATGGCCGCCAACCCGTTCGCGTTCCTGCGCGGCTCGGCGGGACTCATGGCGTACGACCTCGCGCGCACGCCGATGACGAGCATCCGGGCCCAGCTCTGCGGCGACGCCCACGCGGCCAACTTCGGCCTGTACGGCGACGCCCGCGGCGGGCTGGTCATCGACCTGAACGACTTCGACGAGACGGTGCCCGGCCCTTGGGAGTGGGACCTCAAGCGCCTCGCGGCCTCCCTGGTGCTCGCGGGCCGGGTGGCGGGCGCCGACGAGGACCAGTGCCGCAAGGCGGCGTACGACGCGGCGGGCGCCTACCGCAGAACCATGCGGCTGCTGGCCAGGCTTCCGGTCCTGGACGCGTGGAACGCCATCGCGGACGAGGAGCTCGTCTCCCACACCGACGCCCATGATCTGCTCGGCACGCTGGAGCGGGTCGCCGAGAAAGCCCGCCACAACACCAGCGGCCGCTTCGCCGCCAAGTCGACCGAGGCCACCGAGGACGGCGGGCGCCGCTTCGTCGACGCGCCACCGGTGCTGCGGCGCGTCCCGGACGCCGAGGCCGCGGCGGTGGCGGCGTCCCTGGAGGAGTACGTCGGCACGCTGCAGGAGGACCGCCTGCCGCTCCTCGCGCGGCACGCGGTGCAGGACGTGGCGTTCCGCGTGGTCGGCACGGGCAGCGTCGGCACCCGGTCCTACGTCGTGCTGCTCCTGGACCACCGGGGCGAGCCGCTGGTGCTTCAGGTGAAGGAGGCGCGGGCGTCGGCGCTGGTGCCGCATCTGGCGACGGCCGGTTTCGAGGCGCCGGAGGCCGGCCATGAAGGCCGCAGGGTCGTGCTGGGCCAGAAGCGGATGCAGGTCGTGAGCGACAACCTGCTGGGCTGGACGACGGTCGACGGCTTGCCCTTCCAGGTCCGGCAGTTCCGCAACCGCAAGGGCAGCGTCGATCCTGCCGCCCTGGCCGCCGATCAGCTGGACGACTACGGCCGCATGACCGGCGCCCTCCTGGCCCGGGCGCACGCGCACAGCGCCGATCCGCGGCTCATCGCCGGCTACTGCGGGAAGAACGAGGAGCTGGACGAGGCGATGGCGGCCTTCGCCGTGACCTACGCGGACCGGACGGAGGCGGACCACGCGGATCTGCTGGCGGGGCTGAAGGCGGGGAAGGTGGCGGCGGAGCTGGGAGTGTAGGGGCGCCACGGCCGGCGGGCGAGCCTCGGTGCAGGGCCGCGGGTCGCGGGCCGGTATGCCGCAGCCCCGCTCGGGGCAGGGGTGGGACGGTCGGTGCGGTGAGTCTCCGGCTGGGCTTCGGCCCGGGGGGTGAGGCCGACGGTCGATGGCATCGAGTCCTGGGCCCGCCGTCGCCCCCCGGGGGAGTGGGCGACGGTCGGTGCGACGAGGTTCCCGGCCCGTTCTCCTCCGGGGCGTGGGCGCGGTCGGTGTGTGACCTAGGCTGGTCGGGTGACGACCCCGGAAGCTGAGCAGGATGGTGGCGACGCCGCACGGCCCGAGGCGCGGCTGGAGCGGGCCGTACGGGCCGCCGAGCAGGCGTTGATCGAGTACGAGATCGCCGTGGAGACCTTCCGCGTCGAGGTCGATAACTTCTCCCGGCTGCACGAACAGAAGCTCGGACCGCTGTACGCCCGGCTCGAGGAGCTGGACGCCCGGATCCTGGAGGCCAGAGCCGCCCGCAGCGGCGACCCCGCGGACCGGCAGCGGGCGGAGGAGGCCAGGGCGCGGCTCGCCCCGATCCCCGGCGTCGAGGAACTGCTGCACGGCTGGATGGACGGCGACGGCCTGTTCCCCGAGGCGTCGGCGATGCTCACGGACCAGCCGGTCCGGCCCCCGCAGCGGGTCCGCCCCAGCGAGGAGGCCCGCAAGCTGTACCGCGACCTGGCCCGCAAGGCCCACCCGGACCTGGCGCAGGAGGAGAAGGAACGCCGCCGGCGCGAGGAGTTCATCACACGGGTCAACGCCGCCTACGCCCGCGGCGACGAGACGGAGCTGCGGGAGCTCGCCGCGGAATGGGCCGAGGGACCCGAGCTGAAGCGGGGCCCGAGCCGCGCCGAGGAGCTCTATGCCCGCCTCGAATGGCTCGCCCAGCGCAAGGAGCTGCTCGGGCTGCTCGCCCGGGAACTGGAGGACAGCGCCATCGGCCACATGCTGCAGCTGGCCCCGGACGACCCGGACCGGCTCCTGGACGAGATCGGGCAGGGGCTGCTCGCCCAAGTCACCGACCGCGAGACGGAGCTGGCCGCGCTGCTCGGCGAGGGCGACGGCTAGTGCCGCGGCGGGCAACGTTTGCCCGTGAAGGAGCGGCGTCCGGTGCGTGGGCAGAAGGCAGTTCGCCCCAGGGCAACGGCACCCAAGGGGCCATGGTCGTGACGGTGAGCCGCGGCCCGGGTCGGCACGAGGGGCAGGGCTGAGCCGTGCCCGGCCGGTGCCGCGGCCGGTTCCGGTAGCGTCGGACGCATGAGTTTTGGAGCTGGTGTGCCCACGGTCGCGGTCGCGGACCTCAAGGACGGTGACTTCCTGCTGGACGTCCGGGAGGACGACGAGTGGAAGGCCGGCCACGCCGCAGGGGCGCTGCACATCCCGATCAGCGAGTTCGTCGCCCGGTACGGCGAGCTGACCGAGGCCGCCCCGCAGGACGGCCGCGTCCATGTGATCTGCCGTTCGGGTGGCCGGTCCGCCCAGGTCACGATGTATCTGGCCCAGCAGGGCGTCGATGCCGTGAACGTGGACGGCGGCATGCAGGTGTGGGAGGCGGCGGGCCGTCCCGTCGTGACGGACGACGGGCAGCAGGGGTTCGTCCTCTAGGTACCGCTGACCAGGGACCCCCGACCAGGGACCCCCGACCACGGATGGTCGACCGGGGACACCGGGGACACGGGGGACACGGGGGACACCGGGGACACCGACCGGGGGCTCCCGGCGGACCCGGCCGTCGGGGTCAGGCGGGCGGATGGGCCGCCAGCAGGTCGCCCAGGGCCTCCTCGTGTGCCGCGGCCGGGCCGAGTGACAGTTCCAGGTGTTTGGCCCAGGCGTGGTAGCGGTGCAGGGGATAGTCCACGTCGGCGCCGAATCCGCCGTGCAGGTGCTGGGCGGTCTGCACGACCCGGCGGACGCCCTCCGCCGCCCAGATCTTGGCGACGGCCACGTCTCCGGCGGCGGGCAGCGGGCCCGGTGCTCCCGAGGCGATGCGCCACGCGGCCTGCCACAGCGTGGCCTCCATCGCGCGCAGGTCGATGTAGCGGTCGGCGGCCTGCACGGCGACGGCCTGGAAGGTGGCGATCGGGAACCCGAACTGCTCCCGTTTGCCCGTGTACTCCCCGGTCATCCGCAGCACGCGTTCCCCGAGCCCGAGCGCCAGCGCGCACGTCCCGGTGGTCAGCAGGTCCCGCAGCCACTCCCACGCCCCGTCGGCGTCGATGACGTCCCGGGAAGCGAGCCGTGCCGACGCCAGCCGCAGCTCGCCGAGCCGCTCGCCGCTGGTGGAGAACTGCTCCGCAAGCCGCACACCCGCGTGCCCGCGCGGCACCAGGGCCAGTACGGTCCGGCCGGTCCCGGTGTGCGCGGGGACGAGCGTGACGTCCGCGTCGTAGGCCCACGGCACCGCCGTCTGCACCCCGTCCAGCACCCAGTCCCCGCCGTCCCGCCGGGCGGTCACGGACTGACCGGCCGGGTCGTGGCCGGTGTGGCCGTGCGCGGCGACGGTCAGCACGGTCTCGCCGCGGCCGGCCCGGGCGAGCAGGTCCGCCTTCGCCTCCTCCCCGCCGAAGGCCTGGACGGTCGCGGCTGCCGCACTGCTCTCCAGCAAAGGCACCCTGGCCAGTACCTGTGCCGACTCCCGCAGCACCAGGCACAGCGCGACGGCGTCCAGGCCGGCCCCGCCGTACCGCGCGTCGAGCAGCAGGCTCAGCAGGTCGGCGTCGGCGAGCCTGGCCCACAGGGCGCGGTCGCAGGTCTCGGCGACGGCGCCCGGGGTGAGGGCCGGGCTGGGCACGGCGTCGGGGGCGCCCCCGGCGAACACGCCCTTCGCCGCCTCGGCCGCCGCCTGCTGCTCCTCGGTGAAGGTGAAGTCCACGGTGCCTGTCCTCCCGGCGGGTCCCGTTGAGCTGACGGGGCGTCAAGATAGAACAGGTTCTAGAAGAAGGGAATGGGTGTACGGGCGGGCACCGTAGGGTGTCACTCCTGCCGGCGACCGGCCGGGGCGCCCTGTGGATAACCTGCGGGGGTCCCCCGAGGACCAGGGGGACGGCGGCTCCCCGGGCGGTCGCACGCGCCGTACGGTCATCCTCCGTGGTGTGGCGACGGCCACTTCGGGAGGGGCGGGCAGGGGCTGTGCGCGGGTGGGTGTCCTGAGTACCGTGCCGGTGCCGATGCCGCGCGGTGGAGCGCGGGCGGTACGACGCCCTCGCGACCGGGCGGACGGAACGACGGACCGGGATCGTGGAACGGGGCGGAATGGACGCGTACGACGAGGGCTCGACCGCCCGGCACGGCCCGGACGCGCCGGGCCGCCCGACCCCGCCCGAGTGGCAGGACCTGCCGGCGGACCACGACGCCCCGGCGGACCACGACGCCCCGGCGGACCACGACGCCCCGGCGGAACCGGCCGGGCCCGCCGGGCCGCTCGAGATGTCCGGGCCCGCCGGGCCGCTCGAGACGTCCGGGCCGGTCGAGCCGCTCGTGATGGACGGGCAGCCCGTGATGGATGGGCAGCCCGTGATGGATGGGCAGCCCGTGCCGTACCCGCCCGGTGCGCCCCGTACCGGCATCGCCGCGCTCTCCCTGCCTTACCAGGTCGGTGTCGCCCTGGCCCTCGCGGTGGTCGCCATCGGGGTGTGCGTGCATCTCGGGATGACGTTCCTGCACGTCGCGCCGGCGAACACGGTCACCAGGGCGCACGGCAAGGCCGTCGACGACTGGATCTATCCGGAGTTCGAGCAGAACTGGAAGCTCTTCGCACCGAACCCGCTCCAGCAGAACATCTCGATCCAGGTCCGTGCCGGGGTCCGCGGGCCGGACGGCATGACGCTGACCACCGGCTGGTACGACCTGTCCGCCGAGGACGGCCGTGCCATCGACGGCAACCTGCTGCCCAGCCACACCCAGCAGAACGAGCTGCGCCGGGCCTGGGACTTCTTCGTCGCGACGCATGACGGCGAGAACCGACCGGTGGGGCTGCGCGGCGCGCTCTCGGAGGCGTATCTGCGCCGGATCATGGTGCTGCGCCTCACCGACGACGACGCGGTACGGGCCGCGACCGGGGGCGCCGGGGCCATCGAACGGGTGCAGGTGCGCTCCCGGACCAGCAACGTGCCGCCGCCCCGGTGGAGCCGGGAGAAGGTCTCCACGACACCGTCCTACCGGGAGCTGCCGTGGTGGAAGGTGCCGCGGGACGAGGCCGAGGGAGGAGTGCGGTGAACCGCTTCTCGCTCGCCGTCTCCCGTGGCATCGCCCGGGTCACCGAGGCGGCCCTGGGCCCCTACCAGACGGCCGTCGTCCGCATCGGGTTCAGCGCCACCTGGCTGCTGTTCCTGCTCCGCGAACTCCCCCACCGGCACGAGCTGTACGGTCCCGACGGCCCCTGGAGCTGGGATCTCGCCCAGCAGCTGGTCGGCTCCAACGGCTCCTTCACCGTCCTGATGTGGTCGGACGGCCGGGTCTGGTTCGAGATCGTCTACGCGCTCGCGGTCCTCTCCGGCGCGCTGCTGATGCTGGGCTGGCGCACCCGCACCATGTCGGTGCTGTTCATGGTCGGCGTGCTGTCGCTGCAGAACCGCAGCGTCTTCATGGGCGACGGCGGCGACAACGTGCTGCACCTGATGTCGATCTACCTGGTGTTCACGCGCTGCGCCCAGGTGTGGTCGCTGGACGCCCGGCGGGCCGTGCGGGACAGGGCGGCCCGTGCGCGGGGCGAGCGGGTCACGGACCGGACCGGGCCGGTGCTGTGGGGCGTGCTCGGGTTCGTGCTGGTCGCGGTCACCCTGGCCGGCCGTATGCAGGGGGACCGCCTGATACCGGTCCTGCTGTGGACGGTGTGGGTGGTGCTGGGCCTGTGGCGGCTGGTGGGACGCCGGGCCAGGACCGGTGAGCCGCGGATCCTGCTGGACGTCGTCGCGAACATCGTGCACAACGGCGCGCTGCTCGTGATCATGGCGGAGGCGTGCCTGATCTACGCGACAGCCGGCTGGTACAAGATCCAGGGCTCGCGCTGGCAGGACGGCACGGCGGTCTACTACCCGCTCCACCTGGAGTACTTCTCGCCCTGGCCGGCGCTTGCGGACCTGCTGTCCGCCAGCGGCACGATGGTGATGCTGGTGACCTACGGGACGGTCCTCGTGCAGGTCGCCTTCCCGTTCACGTTGTTCAACCGGCGGGTGAAGAATGTCCTGCTGGCCGTCATGATGACCGAGCACGCCGTGATCGCCGTGGTCCTCGGGCTGCCGTTCTTCTCGCTGGCGATGATCGCGGCGGACGCCGTGTTCCTGCCGACGGGCTTCCTGCGCCGCCTGGGCGGCCGGGCGGTACGCGCGCGGGACCGGCTGCGGCGCCGGGGCGGGCGTGCGCACCTGCCCGGGCAGCGCACCCGCGAGAGCCCGGAGGCCACGCACGTAGGCTTCGGGGCATGACCGACCCCGTGACCACCTGGCACCGGCTCGCCGGTGACACCGTCCTGCTCGACGGGTTCCACGCCCTCAAGCACGCGCTGCGCTTCGGCGCCGAGGTGCCGCTGGCGGTCACGGTCGACCGGACGGCCGCGCTGGGCCTCGCCGACGCGCTGGCCCCGGACGTGCGGGACGCGCTGGCCGGGTTGCTGGTGGAGGTGCCGCACGAGACGTACGCGTCGCTCGTGCCGCGCCCGCATCCCACGGCCGTGGCCGCCCTGGCCGTACGGCCGTCCCGTGCCTCCGGCCTCGCGAAGCTGGCGGCCGTGCCGCGAAGGGCCCCGGTCGTGGTCCTCGACCACCCCCGCAACCTGGGCAACGCCGGTGCGGTGATCCGTCTGGCCGCCGGTCTGGGGGCGACCGGCGTGGTGACGACCGGGACGCTCGACCCCTGGCATCCGACGGTCGTGCGGGGCGGGGCGGGGCTGCACTTCGCGACGACGGTGGAGCGGCTGGCCGTCGAGGAGCTGCCGCCGGGCCCGCTGTTCGCCCTGGACCCGGAGGGCGACGACATCCGGGGCGTGAAGCTCCCGGACGACGCCGTCCTCGCGTTCGGCTCGGAGCGCACGGGCCTGTCGACGGAACTGCGCGCCCGCGCGGACCATCTGCTGTCCCTGCCGATGCGCCCCCAGGTCAGCAGCTACAACCTGGCGACGAGCGTGGCGATGACCCTCTACCACTGGAGCCTCGGAACGCCCCTGTAGGAGCGCCCTTCAGGGGCGCGGGGAACCGCGCGGGCAACCACAGCGCACCGGCCGCCCGCGCGACAACGAGAACCCCCGAGCTCCTAGGCGTCCCGCCGCACCTCGACCACCCGGAACCGGTTGGCGACGAACGCCCCGTCACACAGCGCCGCACTCGCCGCCGGGTTTCCACCGGACCCGTGGAAGTCGGAGAACGCGGCCGTCTGGTTCACGTACACCCCGCCCGTGAGGTTCAGCGACAGCTGCGCCGCCTCCTCCAGGCAGACCTCCTGCACGGTCTGCTCGACCTCGGGGTCGGTCGTGTACGCCCCGACGGTCATCGCACCCTTCTCACGGACGGTCCGCCGCAGCAGCTCCGCCGCGTCCGCCGCGGAGTCGACGGCCACGGCGAAGGACACCGGCCCGAAGCACTCGCTCATATACGCGGCCTCGTCGTCCGGCTTGGCCCCGTCCAGCTTGACGATCACCGGCGTACGGACGACCGCCCCCGGGAAGTCCGGGTTGGTGATCTCGCGGGAGGCCAGGGCGACCTCGCCCAGCCCGGCGGCGGCCTCCAGGCGGGCCTTCACGTCCGGGTTGACGATCGCCCCGAGCAGCGCGTTCGCCCGGGCGTCGTCGCCGAGCAGCCCGTCGACGGACTTGGCGAGGTCCGCGACGACCTCGTCGTAGGACTTGGGGCCCTGGTCCGTGGTGATGCCGTCGCGGGGGACCAGCAGGTTCTGCGGGGTGGTGCACATCTGGCCGCTGTACAGGGACAGCGAGAACGCCAGGTTGGAGAGCATGCCCTTGTAGTCGGACGTGGAGTGGACGACGACGGTGTTGACGCCGGCCTTCTCCGTGTAGACCTGGGCCTGGCGGGCGTTGGCCTCCAGCCAGTCGCCGAACTCGGTCGAGCCCGTGTAGTCGATGATGCGGATCTCGGGGCGCAGCGCGAGCGTCTTGGCGATGCCCTCGCCGGGGCGCTCGGCGGCCAGCGCCACCAGGTTCGGGTCGAAGCCGGTCTCCGCGAGCACCTCGCGCGCGACCTGCACGGTGAGGGCGAGCGGCAGCACCGCGCGCGGGTGGGGCTTGACCAGGACCGCGTTGCCGGTGGCGAGGGAGGCGAACAGGCCCGGGTAGCCGTTCCACGTCGGGAAGGTGTTGCAGCCGATCATCAGGGCGATGCCGCGCGGGACCGGCGTGAACTGCTTGTTCATCGCCAGCGGGTCGCGCTTGCCCTGCGGCTTGGTCCACTCGGCGTTGTCGGGCGTGCGCACCTGCTCCACGTAGGCGTAGGCCACCGCCTCCAGGCCGCGGTCCTGCGCGTGCGGTCCGCCCGCCTGGAACGCCATCATGAACGCCTGGCCGGAGGTGTGCATGACGGCGTGCGCGAACTCGTGCGTCCGGTCGCTGATGCGCTTGAGGATCTCCAGGCAGACCACCGCGCGCTGCTCGGCGCCCGCGTCCCGCCAGGCGCGCTGGCCGGCCTTCATGGCGGGCAGCAGCACGTCGAGGTCCGCGTGCGGGTACGTCACGCCCAGGTCGACGCCGTACGGGGACGTCTCGCCGCCCACCCAGTCGTCCGTGCCCGGCTGGCCGAGGTCGAGGCGGGTGCCGAGCAGGGCGTCGAAGGCGGCCTTGCCCGCCGCCGCGTCCAGGCTGCCGTTCTCCCCGTAGGCCTTGGGGTGTTCGGGGTGCGGGGACCAGTAGGCGCGCGTGCGGATCGCTTCCAGCGCCTGGTCGAGGGTGGACCGGTGCCGGGCGATCAGCTCGTGCGCCGAGAGTGCGGCGGTCATGGATGACCAACTCCTCGTCTCAAGAACTCCTCGTCGAGTTCATGACCTGGGCAGAAACCTGGGCAGGAACACTCGGACAGAGCTAGAGTAACCGAACGATCGGTCGGTTCAAGGGGGTCCGCCGCATCTGTGGAAAACCCCGTGCGGGAGGATCGCGCACATGACAGCACTCGACCTCAGCAGCCCCGTGGCCGTCGTCGGCACCGGCACCATGGGTCAGGGAATCGCCCAGGTCGCGCTGGTCGCGGGCCATCCCGTCCGGCTGTACGACACCGTCCCCGGGCGGGCCCGGGAGGCAGCCGACGCGATCGGCGCCCGACTGGACCGGCTCGTCGAGAAGGAGCGGCTCACCGGCCCCGAGCGGGACGCCGCCCGCGCCCGGCTGCTGCCCGCCGGGACCCTCGCCGAACTCGCGGACTGCGCCCTGGTCGTCGAGGCCGTCCTGGAGCGGCTGGACGTCAAGCAGGAGCTGTTCGGCGAGCTGGAGGGCGTCGTCTCCGACGACTGCCTGCTCGCCACCAACACCTCGTCCCTGTCGGTCACCGCCATCGGCGGAGCCCTGCGCGTCCCGGGCCGGTTCGTCGGCCTGCACTTCTTCAACCCGGCGCCGCTGCTGCCGCTGGTCGAGGTCGTCTCCGGTTTCGCCACCGACGTCACGTACGCCACGCGTGCGTACGAGACCGCCCGCGCCTGGGGCAAGACGCCGGTCGCCTGCGCGGACACCCCCGGCTTCATCGTCAACCGCATCGCCCGGCCCTTCTACGCCGAGGCCTTCGCGGTGTACGAGTCCCAGGGCGCCGACCCGGCCACCATCGACGCCGTGCTGCGCGAGTCGGGCGGCTTCCGGATGGGCGCGTTCGAGCTGACCGACCTGATCGGCCAGGACGTCAACGAGTCGGTCACGCGGTCGGTCTGGCAGTCCTTCTTCCAGGACGTGCGCTTCACGCCGTCCCTCGCCCAGCGGCGCCTGGTCGAGTCCGGCCGGCTCGGGCGCAAGACCGGCCACGGCTGGTACGACCACGGCGACGGCGCCGAGCGCCCCGAGCCGGACACCGCCGAGAAGCGGCAGCCGCCCGCGTACGTCGTCGCCGAGGGCGACCTGGGGCCGGCCGCCGAGCTGCTCGCGCTGGTCCGCGAGGCGGGCATCCCGGTCCGCGACGAGGACGAGGACAACGGCAGCCGCCTGGTACTGCCGAGCGGCGGGCAGCTCGCGCTCGCCGACGGGCAGACCTCGGTGGAGTTCCGCGACGTCGTCTACTTCGACCTCGCGCTCGACTACCGCGCGGCCGGCCGGATCGCCCTGTCCGCCTCCCAGGACACCTCCCCGCAGACCCTCTCCGAGGCCATCGGCCTCTTCCAGGCGCTCGGCAAGCAGGTCAGTGTCATCGGCGACGTACCGGGCATGATCGTCGCCCGTACGGTGGCGCGGATCATCGACCTGGCGCACGACGCGGTCGCCAAGGGCGTCGCCACCGAGGAGGACATCGACACCGCGATGCGCCTCGGCGTCAACTACCCCCTGGGCCCCTTCGAGTGGAGCCGCCGGCTCGGCCGCTCCTGGGCCTACGCGCTGCTGGACGACCTGCACCTGCGCGACCCCTCGGGGCGCTACGCGCCCTCCCTGGCGCTGTACCGCCACGCCCATGCCTCCGACAAGCGGGAGGGCACCGCCTCATGACCACCGCCAAGCGCGACACCTACACCCCGGACACCCTGCTGTCCGTCGCCGTCCAGGTGTTCAACGAGCGCGGCTACGACGGCACCTCCATGGAGCACCTCTCCAAGGCGGCCGGTATCTCCAAGTCGTCGATCTACCACCACGTGACCGGCAAGGAGGAACTGCTGCGCCGGGCCGTGGACCGGGCCCTGGACGGGCTCTTCGGGATCCTCGACGAGGAGCACGCACGCGTGGGGCGCGCCTCCGACCGGCTGGAGTACGTGGTGCGGCGCATGGTCGAGGTGCTGATCACCGAACTGCCCTACGTGACGCTGCTGCTGCGGGTGCGCGGCAACACCGACACCGAGCGGTGGGCCCTGGAGCGGCGCCGCGACTTCGACCACCGGGTCGCCGACCTGCTCAAGGCGGCTGCGGCGGACGGGGACGTGCGCGCCGACATAGAGGTCCGGCTGGTGACCCGGCTGGTCTTCGGCATGATCAACTCGATCGTCGAGTGGTACCGCCCGGACGGCCGCGGCATGAGCGAACGCGAGGTGGGCGACGCGGTGGTGCACCTGGCCTTCGGAGGTCTGCGCAAGGCCGGGTGACGGCGTCCTCCGCGTGAGTACCCGCGCGCGGGCGGGCTGAGTACGCGTGACGATGTCCCGGCCCCCCGGCGGTGATGGGGTGGGACGCATGCCCGGACCTGACGCACCGCTCACCCGCGCCACCCACCGGACCTGGTGGCGGGCACCGCTCGCGGCCACCCTGCCCGGACTGCCGCTCCTCGTGCTGGAGTACCGCTGCTTCGCAGCCCAGGACGGCCCCGGCGCCTTCTCGGGCGTGCTGTTCTGGGCGGCCGGCCTGCTCGCGCTCGCCTGGGTGCTGCCGCACCGCCGGTCCCTGCGCGGACTGCGGATCGCGGCCGCCGGCACCGGGCTCGGCTGCGCACTGCTCCCGGTGACGTTCGCGGTGCTGCTCGGCGTCGCGGTGGCCGCGAGCTGACGGGCGCGTCCATGGCCGTCAGCCCTGCGGTTCCAGGTCCTCCTCCTCGAACACCAGCAGGGTGCGCGTGCTGAGCACCTGGGGGATCGCCTGGAGGCGGGTCAGGACCAGCTCGCGCAGGGACCGGTTGTCGGAGACGTGGACCAGCAGCAGCACGTCGAAGTCTCCTCCCACCAGGGCGATGTGGGAGGCGCCGGGCAGCTGTCTGAGCTCCTCGCGGACCGTGCGCCAGGAGTTCTGGACGATCTTCAGCGTGATGTACGCGGACGTGCCCTGACCCGCCCGCTGGTGATCGACCCGGGCGCCGAAGCCCCGGATGACACCGTCCTCGAGGAGCCGGTTGATGCGGGCGTAGGCGTTCGCCCGGGAGACGTGGACCCGCTCGGCGACCGACCGTATCGACGCGCGGCCGTCCGCCTGCAGCATGCGCAGGATGTCCTGATCTATGGCGTCCAGGGGTCGTGGCGGCGGCAGCACGCCACTGTCGTCCTGGCCTTCGGCCATTTGTTCAGATGCCACCTGCGCCGACCTCCCTACCATGGACGTACTGCGTCCATCTCAGGTCGTGGAGAACCGTTTGTCCACAGCCTGGGGTCACCCATAGCCAAATTGTGCCGTCGACCGAACAATCGGTAGGTGAGGCGGGTCACAGCCGACGCGTCTCTTCGAGCCGCTCCCACGAGGAGGTGCCGTCATGACGGTCATGGAGCAGCGGGGCGCGTACAAGCCGACCCCGCCGCCCGCCTGGCAGCCCCGGACGGATCCCGCGCCGTTGCTGCCCGACGCCGAGCCGTACCGCGTCCTCGGCACCGAGGCGGCCGCCAAGGCCGACCCCGAGCTGCTGAGGGCGCTGTACGCGCAACTGGTGAAGGGCCGCCGCTACAACGCGCAGGCCACCGCCCTCACCAAGCAGGGCCGTCTCGCGGTCTACCCCTCCACCACCGGCCAGGAGGCCTGCGAGGTCGCCGCCGCCATGGTCCTTCAGGAGCGTGACTGGCTCTTCCCGAGCTACCGCGACACGCTCGCCGTGGTCGCCCGGGGCGTGGACCCCGTCGAGGCGCTCACCCTGCTGCGCGGCGACTGGCACACCGGCTACGACCCGCACGAGCACCGGGTCGCCCCCCTGTGCACCCCGCTCGCCACCCAGCTCCCGCACGCCGTGGGCCTCGCGCACGCCGCCCGCCTCAAGGGCGACGACGTGGTCGCGCTGGCCATGGTCGGCGACGGCGGCACCAGCGAGGGCGACTTCCACGAGGCGCTGAACTTCGCCGCGGTCTGGCAGGCCCCGGTCGTCTTCCTCGTGCAGAACAACGGCTTCGCCATCTCCGTCCCGCTCGCCAAGCAGACCGCGGCCCCGTCGCTGGCCCACAAGGCGGTCGGCTACGGCATGCCCGGCCGCCTGGTCGACGGCAACGACGCCGCGGCCGTGCACGAGGTGCTCTCCGACGCCGTACGCCACGCCCGCGCGGGCGGCGGCCCCACCCTCGTCGAGGCGATCACCTACCGCGTCGACGCCCACACCAACGCCGACGACGCGACCCGCTACCGCGGCGACGCCGAGGTCGAGACCTGGCGCGAGCACGACCCGATCCGGCTGCTGGAGCGCGAGCTGACCGGGCGCGGCCTGCTCGACGAGGCCGGCATCGAGGCCGCCCGGCAGGACGCCGAGACCATGGCCGCGGCCCTGCGCGAGCAGATGAACCAGGACGCGGTCCTCGACCCGATGGACCTGTTCGATCACGTCTACGCCGAGCCCACGCCCCAGCTGCTGGAACAGCGGGACCAGCTGCGGGCCGAGCTGGAGGCCGAGTCCGAGTCCGAGGGGGGCACGCACCGATGACCACCGTCGCCGTCAAGCCGGCCACCATGGCGCAGGCCCTCACGCGCGCGCTGCGCGACGCCATGGCCGCCGACCCCGCCGTGCACGTCATGGGCGAGGACGTCGGCACCCTCGGCGGCGTCTTCCGCGTCACCGACGGACTCGCCAAGGAGTTCGGCGAGGACCGCTGCACGGACACCCCGCTCGCCGAGGCCGGCATCCTCGGCACCGCGGTCGGCATGGCCATGTACGGCCTCCGCCCGGTGGTGGAGATGCAGTTCGACGCGTTCGCCTACCCGGCGTTCGAGCAGCTCATCTCGCACGTGGCGCGCATGCGCAACCGCACCCGCGGCAGGATGCCCCTGCCGATCACCATCCGTGTCCCCTACGGCGGCGGGATCGGTGGCGTCGAGCACCACAGTGACTCCTCCGAGGCGTACTACACGGCCACTCCGGGGCTCCACGTCGTCACGCCCGCGACCGTAGCCGACGCCTACGGGCTGCTGCGCGCGTCCATCGCCTCCGACGACCCGGTCGTCTTCCTGGAGCCGAAGCGGCTGTACTGGTCGAAGGACTCCTGGAACCCCGAGGAGCCGGCGCCCGTCGAGCCGATCGGCCGCGCGGTGGTGCGCCGCCCGGGCCGCAGCGCCACGCTCATCACGTACGGGCCGTCCGTACCCGTCTGCATGGAGGCGGCCGAGGCGGCCCGAGCCGAGGGCTGGGACCTCGAAGTCGTCGACCTGCGCTCCCTGGTGCCGTTCGACGACGAGACGGTGAGCGCCTCGGTGCGGCGCACGGGACGGGCGGTCGTCGTCCACGAGTCGGGTTCCTACGGCGGCCCGGGCGGGGAGATCGCGGCGCGGGTCACGGAGCGCTGCTTCCACCATCTGGAGGCGCCGGTGCTGCGCGTGGCCGGGTTCGACGTCCCGTATCCGCCGCCGATGCTGGAGCGCCACCACCTGCCCGGTGTGGACCGGATCCTGGACGCCGTGGGGCGTCTGCAGTGGGAGGCCGAGAGCTGATGGCACAGGTGCTGGAATTCAAGCTGCCCGACCTCGGTGAGGGGCTGACCGAGGCGGAGATCGTGCGCTGGCTGGTCGAGGTCGGCGACGTGGTCGCCATCGACCAGCCGGTCGTCGAGGTCGAGACGGCCAAGGCCATGGTCGAGGTGCCCTGCCCCTACGGCGGTGTGGTCACGGCCCGCTTCGGCGAGGAGGGCACCGAACTGCCCGTCGGGGCGCCGCTGATCACGGTGGCCGTGGGGGAGCGGCTCGCCTCGGGCGCCGAGGACACCGGCTCCGGAGGGTCGGGCAACGTCCTGGTCGGCTACGGCACCTCCGAGGCGCCCGCGCGGCGCCGCCGGGTCCGGCAGGACCGGCCGCTGTCCGGCGCGCCCGCGACAGCCGGTCAGGCCGATCCCGCGGGGTCGCCGACCGGGCGGGCGGATGCCGCAGCGGCCACGGAGCCCGTTTCCCCGGCTTCGTCGGCGCAGGCGGGTGGATCCGTGACGACCGTGAACGGCCGGGCCGACGGTCCCGGCACGGCGGACGGCCTCGGTGCCGCAGACGGCCCCGTCCCCGTGATCTCACCCCTGGTGCGCCGGCTGGCGCGGCAGAACGGCCTGGACCTGCGGGCGTTGACCGGATCCGGCCCCGACGGGCTGATCCTGCGGGCGGATGTGGAGTACGCGCTGCGCGTCGCGGGCACTCAGGGCGCCCCGGCGGCATCGCCGGCCGCACCGCACCCGCACGACGTGCAGCACGCACCGAGCCCGGCCCTCGCCTCCCGCCCCTCCGCGGCGGCGGCCCCCGGCGAGACCCGCACCCCGCTCAAGGGCATCCGCGGCGCCGTCGCCGACAAGCTGGCGCGCAGTCGCCGGGAGATCCCGGACGCCACCTGCTGGGTCGACGCGGACGCCACGGAGCTCATGCGGGCGCGCGCGGCCATGAACGCGGCCGGCGGACCGAAGATCTCCCTCCTGGCCCTGCTCGCCCGGATCTGCACCGCGGCCCTCGCCCGCTTCCCCGAGCTCAACTCCACGGTCGACACGCAGGCCCGGGAGATCGTGCAGTTCGACCACGTGCACCTGGGGTTCGCGGCGCAGACCGACCGGGGCCTCGTCGTGCCGGTCGTGCGGGACGCGCACGCGCGGGACGCCGAGTCGCTGACCGCCGAGTTCGCCCGGCTGACCGAGGCGGGCCGCACGGGGACGCTGACACCGGGCGAACTCACCGGCGGGACCTTCACCTTGAACAACTACGGCGTCTTCGGCGTCGACGGCTCCACGCCGATCATCAACCACCCGGAGGCCGCCATGCTCGGCGTCGGCCGCATCGTCCCCAAGCCGTGGGTGCACGAGGGCGAGCTGGCGGTGCGGCAGGTCGTGCAGCTCTCGCTCACCTTCGACCACCGGGTGTGCGACGGAGGCGTGGCCGGCGGCTTCCTGCGGTACGTCGCGGACTGCGTGGAACAGCCAGCGGTGCTGCTGCGGACGCTGTGATTCCCGATCCTCGTCCGGGCCGGTGCAGGTGATCGCGTCGCTTCCCCCGCGTTCCGTGTGATCGCGGGGGCACGCATACTCGGGGGGTGACCGCCTACCAGCCCCCCGGTGAACCCGGCGCCGCCCCCGGCCCCGCGCACGGGGACGGCCCCGCCCGGTACGACGCCGTCGTGCTCGCCGGCGGTGCCGCCAGGCGCCTGGGCGGCACGGACAAACCCGGCGTGCGGGTGGGCGGACGGCCCCTGCTCGACCGGGTGCTCGCGGCCTGCGCCACCGCCCGCACCACCGTCGTCGTCGCCGCGCCCAGGCCGACCGCACGGCCCGTGACCTGGGCGCGTGAGGACCCGCCCGGCGGCGGACCGCTGGCCGCGCTCGACGCCGGGCTGCGCCACACCACGGCCGAGCACCTCGTGGTGCTCTCCGCCGATCTGCCGTTCCTCCGGGAGCCGACCGTGGGCCGCCTGCTGAGCGCGCTGCGGACGAGCGGCTCGGACGGCGTGCTGCTGACCGACCCCGGCGGCCGTGACCAGCCCCTCGTGGCCGCCTACCGGGCATCGCGGCTGCGTGCGGAACTCGCGCTCCTCACCGGCCGGCACGGCGCTCTCACCGGTCTCCCCCTGCGGCGTCTGACCGCCGAGCTGAACCTCACCCGCATCTCCGACCCGGTCGCGTCCTTCGACTGCGACACCTGGGACGACATCGCCACCGCCAGGGCACGTATCAGGGAGCATGGGCACGTGTTGGATGAATGGATTTCCGCCGTCAAGGACGAACTGGGGATCGACCTCGACGTCGACACCCGCGGCCTCCTCGACCTCGCCCGCGACGCCGCCCACGGTGTGGCCCGGCCCGCGGCGCCGCTGACCACCTTCCTCGTCGGCTACGCGGCCGCTCAGGCCGGCGGCGGCCCCGAGGCGGTCGCCGAGGCCGCCCGCAAGGCCGTGGCGCTCGCCGCGCGCTGGGCACAGGAGAGCACGTCCGAGGCCGGGCCCCCCGCCGACGGCCCACAGCAGCCTCAGGGCGGTGTGGCCGCCGAAGGCGCGCAGCAGCCCCGGGGCGACGCGGCCGCCGACGCCACGCAGCCCCCGCAGGGCGATGTGGCCCCCGACGCCACGCCCGACACCCGGCCGGACGCCGGATGACCCCGCACGGCGCCCGTGCCGGAGAGGACGCCGAGGACCTCGACGTCGAGGAGGTGCTCGCCCTCGTGAGGAACAGCAACGGCGACCACCTGCCCGGCCCCGCGGCCCGAGGCGAGAAGGACAGCGCCCGCACCGCGTCCCAGCCGGACACCCCGGCCCGGCCCGGCAGCCACCACCGCGCCACCGCGTGGCCCGAGGCCCGGGCCCTCGCCGAACGCGCCGGCCGCGACGCCGCCCGGGCCGCCCGCCGAGCCCCCTTCTCCGCACCCCTCGACACCGCCCTCGGCCTGACCCTCGCCGCTCCCCTCGACGCCCTCACCGACCTCCCCTCCTTCGACACCTCCGCGATGGACGGCTGGGCGGTCTGCGGCCCCGCACCCTGGCACGTACGGGACGAGGGGGTCCTGGCCGGGCACGCCGCGCCCGGGTCCCTGACCGACGGCGAGGCCGTCCGGATCGCCACCGGCGCCCGCATCCCGCCGGACACCACCGCGGTCCTGCGCAGCGAGCACGGCCGCACCGACGACAAGGGCCGCCTCCACGCGACCAGGGACGTCGTCCCCGGCCAGGACATCCGCCCGCGCGGTCAGGAATGCCGTACCGGCGACCAGCTGCTCGCCGTCGGCACGCTCGTCACCCCGGCCGTCCTCGGGCTCGCGGCGGCGGCCGGATACGACACCGTCACCGCCGTCCCCCGGGCCCGCGCCGAAGTCCTGGTGCTCGGTGACGAGTTGCTCACCGCGGGTCTGCCGCACGACGGCCTGATCCGGGACGCGCTCGGCCCCATGCTGCCGCCCTGGCTGCGGGCGCTCGGCGCCGAGGTCACCGCCGTCCGGCGCATCCGCGACGACGCCGACGCGCTGTACGAGGCCGTCACCGCCTCCGACGCCGACGTCCTTCTCACCACCGGCGGCACCGCCGCGGGTCCCGTCGACCACGTCCACCCCACGCTGCGCCGGATCGGTGCCGAACTCCTCGTGGACGGGGTCAAGGTGCGCCCGGGCCACCCGATGCTGCTGGCCCGCACCACGCAGACCCAGCACCTCGTGGGCCTGCCCGGCAATCCGCTCGCCGCCGTCTCCGGCCTGCTGACCCTCGCCGAACCGCTGCTGCGGATCCTCACGGCCCGCCCGGCCCCCGAGCCGTACACGATGCCGCTCCGGGAGGCCGTCCAGGGGCACCCGCACGACACGCGGCTCGTCCCCGTGGTCCTGCGCGGTGACGAGGCCGTACCGCTGCACTACAACGGCCCCGCCATGCTGCGCGGCATCGCGGCGGCCGACGCGCTGGCCGTGGTCCCGCCGGGCGGTGCACGCACGGGACAGGAGACGGAACTGCTCGACCTGCCCTGGGCGTCCGGAGGAATCGGGGTGTGTTTCACGTGAAACTTCCGGGCCAGGACGCGATCGCCCGCCAGGCCGACGAACATCTGGTGACCCATCGGGTGAAACTCCCGAGGAAAGTGGTGGAGCATCCGATCCGCCAGGTCGCCAAACGGCTCTCCATGGCGCTGTTCGTCCTCGTGCTGACCGCGTTGATCGTCTACGCCGACCGCGACGGCTACAACGACAACGCGGGCGGCGGCATCAGCCTCCTCGACGCGTTCTACTACGCGACCGTCACCCTCTCCACCACCGGCTACGGTGACATCACCCCGGCCAGCGAAAGCGCCCGGCTCACCAACATCCTCGTCATCACGCCCCTGCGCGTGCTGTTCCTGATCATCCTGGTCGGCACCACGCTCGAAGCCCTCACCGAACGCACCCGGGAGGAGTGGCGGCTGACCCGCTGGAGGTCCACCTTGCGCGATCACACCGTCGTCATCGGCTTTGGCACGAAGGGCAGGTCGGCGATCCGGACCGTCGTCGCGACGGGCCTGAAGAAGGAGCAGGTCGTCGTGGTCGACCCCAGCTCCAAAGTGATCGACGCCGCGACCGCCGAGGGCTACGTGGGCATCATCGGGGACGCCACCCGCAGCGAGGTCCTCACCCGGGCCGAGGTGCACAAGGCGCGGCAGATCATCATCGCGACCCAGCGCGACGACACGGCGGTCCTGGTCACGCTGACGGCTCGCCAGCTCAACCGCGGGGCGAAGATCGTGGCCACCGTGCGGGAGGAGGAGAACGCCCCGCTCCTCAAGCAGTCGGGCGCGGACGCGGTCGTCACCAGCGCCAGCGCCGCGGGCCGGCTGCTCGGTCTGTCCGTGCTCAGCCCCTCCGCCGGGATGGTGATGGAGGACCTCATCCAGCAGGGCAGCGGCCTCGACATCGTCGAACGGCCGGTCGTCAAGGCCGAGGTGGGCAAGACGCCCCGGGAGGTCGCCGACCTGGTGGTGAGCGTCATACGCGGTCACCGGGTGCTCGGTTACGACGACCCTGCCGTCGGCAGGCTGGAGTTGACCGACCGCCTCATCACGATCGTGCGGGCGACCCCGGCCACCCAGGTCGCGCCGGACATCCGCCCGATGCCCCCGATGCCCCGCAACAACTGACGCGCGAAGCGGCCGGCCCCGCAGCCTGGCTGAGCGGCCGGCCCGCCCGCGACCGGACGATGTGCGACGGCCGGCCGGCCCGCACCCCGATCAGTGCGCGACGGCCGGCCGGAAACCCGGACCCCCGAGGGTTACTTCCGGTTGTACAGCCGCATCGTGACCGGCCCGAAGACCAGCACGAACAGGGCCGCCCAGCCCAGCGACCAGGCGACTTCGCCGGCCGGCCAGTCGCCGCCCATCAGGCCGCGCACCGCCGACGCCAGATGGGTGATGGGGCTGTTGTTCACGAACGCCTGCAGCCAGCCCGGCATCGTCTTCGGATCGACGAACACGTTGGACAGGAACGTGAGCGGGAAGATCACCATCATGCTCACGCCCATCACCGACTTCTCGGTGCGCAGCATCAGCCCGAACATCGTCCAGATCCACGAGAAGGCGAACGAGAAGGCCACCAGCAGGGCGATCCCGGCGAGCACGCCGACGGCCCCGCCGTCCGGCCGGTAGCCGAGGATGATGCCGACGGTGAGCATCACGACCGAGGCGATCGTGTACCGCAGGGCGTCACCGAGCAGATAGCCGACCATCGTCGACGGACGCCAGATCGGCAGGCTGCGGAACCGGTCGAAGACGCCCTTCTCGATGTCGGTGTTCACGGAGACCCCCGTGTACATGGTGATCATCACGACCGACATCACGAGGATGCCCGGCAGCAGGAACTGGATGTACTCCTCCGGCGAGCCGGCCAGCGCCCCGCCGAACAGGTACGTGTACATCAGCACCATCATGATCGGGAACGCCGTGACGTCGAAGAGCTGCTCCGGCACGTGCTTGATCTTGAGGATCGCCCGCCAGCCGAAGGTCATCGACGCCGACCACGCGCTGGGCCGCGGCGGCCGCTCCTTGGAGACGAGCAGCGCGGCGAGGGACTCGGCGCTGACCGGGGCGAGTTCCTTGCTCTCGGTGGTCGTCGCGGTGCTCATGCCGCCACCTCGTCCTTCGGGTCGCCGGAGCGGTCGGCGGAGTCGTGCGTGTCGTGCCCGGTGAGGGCGAGGAACACCTCGTCCAGGCTGGGCTGGCCCAGCGAGAAGTTGTCGACGGTGATGCCGGCCCGCGCCAGCTCGTTCAGTGCGCGGGCGGCCTGCTCGGCTGCGGAGTCGTCGCTCGCCGCCGTGCCGAGACGGGCGGTGAGGGCCACCGGGTCGGGCTCCGGCTGCACCTGCGCGTCGAGGGCGCGGCGCAGCAGGCCGGCCGCGAGATCGCGCTGGTCGCCATCGCGCAGCCGCAGGTGGACGGACCCGGCGCCGACGGACGACTTCAGCTCGCCCTTGGTGCCCTCGGCGATCACCCTGCCCCGGTCGATGACGGCGATCCTGGACGCCAGCTGGTCGGCCTCGTCCAGGTACTGCGTGGTCAGCAGCACGGTGGTGCCCTGGGCGACGACGGCCCGCACGATGTCCCAGACCTGGTTGCGGCTGCGCGGGTCCAGGCCGGTCGTCGGCTCGTCGAGGAACAGCAGGTCCGGGGTGTTGAGGATGGACGCGGCGATGTCGATGCGGCGCCGCATGCCCCCCGAGTAGTGCTTGACCTGCTTCGCGGCCGCGTCCGTGAGCCCGAAGGCCTCCAGGAGCTGGGCGGCGCGCTCCCGGGCGGCCTTCTTGTGATGGCCCAGCAGCCGGCCCAGCAGGACCAGGTTCTCGGTGCCGGTGAGGTCCTCGTCCACCGACGCGTACTGGCCGGTGAGGCTCACCCGGCCGCGCACCTCGTCCGCCTCGCGGACGATGTCGTGGCCGAAGACATGCGCCTCGCCGCCGTCCGGCCGCAGGAGCGTGGCGAGCATCTTCACGGTGGTGGTCTTGCCGGCGCCGTTCGGGCCGAGGACGCCGTAGACCGTGCCCGCGGGCACGGACAGGTCGACTCCGTCGACGGCCCTCGTCTCGCCGAACGTTTTCACCAGGCCCGCGGTCTCGATCGCCAGGCCGGACAACTGCGTGCTCATGCTTCGGGTCCTTCCGCGTGCTTGGGCTACGCATGGAAAGACCTTTACCGTCGCGCAAACTCATCGGTGGCGCACCCGACTTTTTCGGCGGGACGGCTCCGGCGGCGCAGGCGGGGAGGCCTCGGGACGCGGCGGACTCGGTCCCGGGACCGGCGGGTACGGTCCCTTGCATGCATGCGATCACGATTCCCGAACCTGGTGGGCCCGAGGCGCTGGTCTGGGACGAGGTCCCCGACCCCGTGCCCGGCGAGGGCGAGGTCCTGGTCGAGGTGGCGGCCGGCGCCGTCAACCGGGCCGACATCCTGCAGCGGCAGGGCTTCTACGAACCGCCGCCCGGAGCGTCCCCGTACCCCGGCCTGGAGTGCTCCGGGCGGATCGCCGGGATCGGCACCGGCGTCTCCGGCTGGAAGGTCGGCGACGAGGTGTGCGCGCTGCTGTCCGGCGGCGGTTACGCCGAGAAGGTGGCCGTCCCGGCCGGACAGCTGCTGCCCGTGCCCGAGGGCGTCGGCCTGACGCAGGCGGCGGCGTTGCCCGAGGTGGCCTGCACGGTCTGGTCGAACGTCTTCATGATCGCCCACCTGCGGCCCGGCGAGACGCTCCTCGTGCACGGTGGCTCCAGCGGCATCGGCACGATGGCGATCCAGCTGGCCAAGGCCGTCGGAGCGCGGGTGGCCGTGACGGCCGGTACGAAGGAGAAGCTGGAGCGGTGCGCCGAGCTGGGCGCCGACATCCTGGTCAACTACCGCGAGCAGGACTTCGTCGAGGAGGTCGGGAAGGCGACGGACGGCGCCGGTGCGGACGTGATCCTCGACAACATGGGCGCCAAGTACCTGGAGCGCAACGTCAAGGCCCTCGCCGTCAACGGCCGGCTCGCGATCATCGGCATGCAGGGCGGCGTCAAGGGCGAGCTGAACATCGGCGCCCTGCTGGCCAAGCGTGCCGCGATCAGCGCGACGTCACTGCGGGCCCGGCCCCTTGAGGAGAAGGCCGCCATCGTCGCGGCCGTACGCGAACACGTCTGGCCCCTGCTCGCGGGGGGCCATCTGCGCCCGGTCGTCGACCGCGAACTCCCGATGCGGGACGCTGCCGCCGCGCACCGGGTGGTGGAGGAGAGCGGCCACATCGGAAAGGTCCTGCTGATCACCCCCCAGGGCACCTGAGCCCTCCCGGCCCCCAGGGGTGTCCGCACAGGCGGGTCGTTCGCCCGGAGGGCGGGGCAGGCGGGACTGTGCGGCCACTCCCTAGGCCCGGCGCAGTCGCAGTGCGACGAAGGCCAGGGCCAGGCCCAGGCCGATCAGGACCAGGCCGCTGCCCAGGGGCAGGATCCGCAGGACCGGGCCGACGGGGCGTTCGGCGGTGGCTGCCTCGTGTACGGGCTGCTCCGCCGGGGCGGACGGCACCGGGGCGGTCTCCCGTGGCTCCTCGGGGAGGGCCGTGGCGTCGAAGAGGTCCGGCCGCTGTACCGCGTCCTCCGGCCGTCCCGGCCGCTCCCGGCCCTCTCCGGCCCTGCTCCCGGCCCGGGAGGGCTCACCGGCGGCGGAGGGTGCCGCCACGGACGCCGCCGACGAAGCCGCCCGGGCCGACGGGGACGAGGGGGCCGAAGGGGCCGACGGGGCCACCAGGGGTGACGGGGCGGACCGGGGCGGTGAAGCAGCCGGGGGGGACACGGTCGGCCGGGGGACCTGCCCGGCCGTCCCGGCCTGTCTGGCCGGGACGGCCGACGAGGCTGATGAAGCGGGCCTCGGGGACCGGGCGGGGAGCGGACCGGACCGCTCCCCCTCCGCCCTCTCCGGGTCCGTCCCCTCGTCGTGGGTGAGGACAGCCCCGTACGACGGGACGGATGCGAAAGGTGAGACGAGCGCGCCGGCCCCCAGGGCGAGCACCAGTCCCGCCGCCCGCAGCGCGCGTAGCCATGGAGTCACGGGGGTGACCCCTTCCCGCCGTGCCCGGTAGGGCAGAAACGGCAAGTTCGGTCATATCGAGGCAATCAGCCTCACACCGCCCCGCGCGCCCGGCACTCCGGGTTCGGCCGACGGGCGGAATCGCGCACAATCCGGTTATGTCGATACGTCACGGGCTGCTGGCCCTGCTGGCGGCCGGCCCCCGCTACGGCTCCCGCCTGCGCTCCGACTTCGAGGCCCGCACCGGCGGCACCTGGCCGCTGAACATCGGGCAGGTCTACACGACGCTGGGCCGCCTGGAACGGGACGGCATGGTCGCCCGGGACGACGTCGACGCGGCCGGACGGACGCTGTACGCGCTCACCGAGACCGGCCGGGCCGAACTGCGCTCCTGGTACGACCGCCCCGTGGAACGGGCCGGCCCGCCGCGCGACGAGCTGGCGATCAAGCTGGTGATGGCGCTCGGCACGGACGGCGTCGACGTGCGGGAGGTCGCGGAGGCCCAGCGGCGGCACGTGACGCGGGCGCTGCACGACCAGGTGCGGCAGCGGGCCGAGGCCCTGGCCCGCGCGCCGGACCACCCCGGGGAGCTGGCCCGGCTGCTCGTCCTGGAGCAGCTCGTCCTCCACGCGGAGGCCGAGGTGCGCTGGCTGGACCACTGCGAGGCCCGCCTGCACCGTTTCACCCGCGGGGAGTCACCCCCGCCGGAGCAACCCGGAGCCTGAGCGACTCGTCTCCTCCAGCACGGTGGATCAGCCCTCCGTGGGGGCACCACGGAGGTGAGGTGCAGGCGTGCGACAGAATGGCGACATGGAGATGCCGAGGAACGAACGGTCGTCGGAGAACCCGCAGATCCTGGTCGTGGGCCAGGACGGCATGGCGCTCGGTGGCGGCGGCGCAGACGATGACTCCCGCGAGACCCCGGTCACGGAACAGGTGGAGCAGCCCGCGAAGGTCATGCGGATCGGCAGCATGATCAAGCAGCTGCTGGAGGAAGTGCGCGCGGCTCCCCTGGACGAGGCCAGCCGGGTGCGGCTGAAGGACATCCACGCCAGCTCCGTGAAGGAGCTGGAGGACGGTCTCGCGCCCGAGCTGGTCGAGGAACTGGAGCGGCTCTCCCTGCCCTTCACGGACGAGGCGACCCCCAGCGACGCGGAGCTGCGCATCGCGCAGGCCCAGCTGGTCGGATGGCTGGAGGGGCTCTTCCACGGGATCCAGACGACGCTGTTCGCCCAGCAGATGGCGGCCCGCGCCCAGCTGGAGTCCATGCGCCGCGCTCTCCCGCCCGGGGTCGGCGACGGCCATGACGAGCAGCACCCCGGCGGCCGGACCGGCGGCCCCTACCTGTAGACGTCCCCAGGCCGCACGGAGTGAACGAAGGGCCCGGCAGCCGGAAGCCGCCGGGCCCTTCCCCGTGTCAGGGACCTCAGGAGGGCGGGTTGCCCGTCGAGACGCTCAGCTCGATCTCGGGCATGTCCTCCGGGTCGACGTCGGTGTCGGCGGACGGGAACTGGTTCATCACCGTGCCGTCGCCGTAGGTGTTCTCGTCGACCTTCTTCTCGTTCACTTCCCAGCCGGCCGCCTGGAGACAGGCCTTGACCGACTTGATGTTCTTGAACTTGAAGTCCGGGATCTGGATCTTGTCGGGGTCGTTGTACGACTCCCGCGGCTCCGTGCACTCCTCGGTGTCGATCGTCTTCGTGGTGTCCGGGCCGCGGTAGCCGGGCTTCTTCTCCGCGGAGGCCGAGGCGCTCGGGCTGCTGCCGCCGCCGCCCTTGTCGTCCTCGCTGCCGCCGTTCAGCAGCAGCGCGGTGACGAGGCCGCCGATCGCGACCACCGACACGATGACCGAGCCGATGATCACCGGCTTGTTCCTGCCGCCGGAGGAGGCCGCCGGGGCCTGGGGCGACAGGTTGTACGGCGGCGGCGTCGACGGGCCCGGCTGCGGGGAGTACCCCGCCGGGGTCGGCGTCTGGTAGCCGCCTGCCTGGGGATATCCGTACGCCGGGGTCGGCCCCGTCGGGGCGGGCGTGCCGTACGGGTTCGGGGGCGGGGTCGGCTGGTACGGCGTCTGGACCTGGCCCGAGGGCGCCGGGGTCGCCTGGTCGACCGGCGGGAACACCGCCGAGCCGACTCCCGCGCCGCTCGGCGCCGGGGTGCCCGGGACGATGCTCGGTGGCGCGGCCTGGAAGGACGCCGCCACCCGCAGGCACTCGTCCCGCATGGCTTCGGCGCTGGGGAAGCGCTCGTTCGGGTTCTTCTTCAGCGCGCGGGCGATCAGCGCGTCCACGGCCGGGGGCAGGGCGCGGTTGACCGCGGACGGGACCGGCGGCTCCTCCTGCACGTGCGCGTACGCGATCGCCAGCGGCGAGTCCGCCTCGAAGGGCAGCCGCCCGGTCACCAACTGGAAGAGCATGATGCCGACCGAGTACAGGTCGGAGCGGGCGTCCACCCCGCGGCCGAGGGCCTGTTCGGGCGAGAGGTACTGCGGGGTGCCGACGACCATGCCGGTCTGCGTCATCGACGTCACACCGGACTGCATGGCGCGGGCGATGCCGAAGTCCATGACCTTGACCACGCCGCGCTTGGTCATCATCACGTTGCCCGGCTTGATGTCGCGGTGGACCAGGCCCATCTCGTGGCTGATCTCCAGCGCGGCGAGCACGTCCGCGGTGATCTTCAGCGCCTTGTCAGCGGGCATCGCGCCCTGCTGCCGCACGTCCTCGTCGAGGACCGAGCCGAGCGGGCGGCCCTCGACGTACTCCATGACGATGTACGGCGTCGTCAGGCCGTCGAGGGTGTCCTCGCCGGTGTCGAAGACCGACACGATGTTGGTGTGCGTGAGCTTGGCCACGGACTGGGCCTCGCGGCGGAACCGCTCGCGGAAGGCCTGTTCCCGTCCGAGATCCGTGTGAAGTGTCTTGATGGCGACCTGCCGGTCGAGCACGCTGTCGTACGCCAGGTGCACCGAGGCCATGCCGCCCTGGCCGAGGAGGTCACGCAGCTGATAGCGGCCGCCGGCGAGCGCCCGCCCCGCGTACTGGCCCTGTGCGCCGTCCTGGCTCATGTTCCGTTTCCCCCGTAGCCCTTGAGGCGCCGCCGACTTACGCGGATCCGCCGCAGATCCGTCGTTGATCCAAACCGCCATTCCCGGCCAAGTCTGCCCCAGGGCACTGACACGTCAAGCTCGGTGCCCGTTCCGTGACCGTACGCGAAAGAAGCGTCGCGGAAGCGTTACCGGGGGCGTGCGGGCGGGACACAGAATTTGCACGACAGTAAGGAGTGAAGGTTTCATGGCCGGTCCGTCTCGTGCCGGTCCCGGTGCCCCTTCTCGGGCCGGAGGCTTGCGCGGAGGCTGTAGCGTGGCCGACGGAGACCGTAACAACACCGCGCGCACCGCGGGCAGAAACGACGGCGAGGACTGATGGCACAGCAGCAGCGCGCTCAGGGCCCGTCCGACCCCGAGGCGACTGGCGGCGGCATGTCGGAGGCGCCGGAGTCCTGGGGGAACGGCGGACTGGTCGGGGACGGCCGGTACCGGCTGACCCGCAGACTCGGCCGGGGCGGCATGGCCGAGGTGTTCGCAGCCGAGGACGTCCGCCTCGGACGTACCGTCGCGGTCAAGCTGCTCCGCTCCGACCTCGCCGAGGACCCGGTGTCCAAGGCGCGCTTCACGCGCGAGGCCCAGTCGGTGGCCGGCCTCAACCACCACGCGATCGTCGCCGTGTACGACTCCGGCGAGGACTTCGTCGGCGGCCAGTCCGTGCCGTACATCGTCATGGAGATCGTCGAGGGCCGCACCATCCGCGACCTGCTGCTGAACGCGGAGGCGCCCGGCCCCGAGCAGGCGCTGATCATCGTCTCGGGCGTCCTCGAGGCGCTCGCCTACTCGCACCAGCACGGCATCGTGCACCGCGACATCAAGCCCGCCAACGTCATCATCACGCACAACGGCGCCGTGAAGGTGATGGACTTCGGCATCGCCCGCGCCCTGCACGGCGCGTCCACGACGATGACGCAGACCGGCATGGTCATGGGCACCCCGCAGTACCTCTCCCCCGAGCAGGCACTCGGCAAGGCCGTCGACCACCGCTCCGACCTGTACGCGACGGGCTGCCTGCTCTACGAACTCCTCGCGCTGCGCCCGCCGTTCACCGGCGAGACCCCGCTGTCCGTGGTCTACCAGCACGTCCAGGACATCCCGACGCCGCCGTCCGAGGCCTCCGACGCCTGCCCGCCGGAGCTGGACGGCCTGGTCATGCGCTCCCTCGCCAAGGAGCCCGACGACCGGTTCCAGACGGCGGAGGAGATGCGCGGGCTGGTCCAGTACGCGCTGCAGATGCTCTACGACCAGGGCGGCCACACCGGCACCTGGAACACCGGCCCGGTCGACATGCACGAGGGCCGCACCACCCCGTCGGCCGGCTTCGCCGGAGCGACGGCCGTGATGGGACACCCCGGGGACGTCTCCGGCACCACGCAGATCCCCTCGCCGATCCTGCCCAGCGGCTACGGCGGCGGGGACGACGGCGGCTTCGAGGGCCACGGCAACCGGGGCAGCGGCCGCGGCAAGCTGTGGATCCTCGCCGTGCTCGCGGTGATCGCCGTCGCCGCGGGCGTCGCACTGGCGCTGCAGAACACCGGCGGCGACAAGGACGGCCCGAGCAAGCAGCAGAAGCCGACCACCTCGCAGACGACCGAGAAGAAGACGCCCAGCGAGACGCCGAGCGACGACGACACCGGCCAGCCGACGGACACCACCACGGACGACGGCACCGGCACCGGCTCGGGCAACGGCAACTGGACGCCGACCTACAAACCGTCCGCCACGCCGTCGCAGAGCGCTCCCGCCTCGCCCACCGACGAGCCGACGGATGAGCCGACCAGCGCGGAGCCGACCGGCGAGCCGACGGACGAGGAGCCCACGGACCCGGGCACCCCGACCGACGACACCGGCGGTGTCGACGGCGGCGGCACCACGGAGGGCATCGTGGGCGGCGCGGGCGGCGGCGAAGGCTGATCCCCGCAGCTCAACGGCATGATCCACGCGCGCGTGGGACCCGGGGACGGGGCCCACGCGCGCGGGCCGTTCGGGGCACGCCGAAAAGAGGACTCTTCCCGTGACCTGGGTCACCGGGTTAACGTGCGGTAGCTCCGGCCTCCTGCAAGGCTGTGACCAGGGCCCCTTCCACGCCTTTCCGATTTACTTGGATATCCAAGCAAAATCGCAGGTCAGGTGGGGTTTCACAGAAATGTGGCGCACTGGGTAACGTGCTTTCTGCAGGGCGCTCGCCGGGGCACCTGTCACGCCCGTTCCCGGCCGAGCGGCACCCACCCCGTGCCCCGTGGTCGAGAACAGGTGAGCCGCTCCCCCGAGCTCAAAAGAGCAAGGGGGACCCCCAGGCCTACCGGCAACCCCGTGGCCCGGACCGACGGAGGAGCACACGTGACCGTGGAGAGCACTGCCGCGCGCACACCGCGACGCAGCGCCGGAAGCAAGGCCGGCACCACCGGCACCAAGCGCACCCGCACCACCGCCAAGAAGGACGCCGGCACCGAGCCCCAGCTCGTGCAGCTGCTGACGCCCGAGGGCAAGCGCGTCAAGAACGCCGAGTACGACAAGTACGTCGCCGGCATCACCCCGGAAGAGCTCCGCGGCCTCTACCGCGACATGGTGCTCACCCGCCGCTTCGACGCCGAGGCCACCTCCCTGCAGCGCCAGGGCGAGCTGGGTCTGTGGGCGTCGCTGCTCGGCCAGGAGGCCGCCCAGATCGGATCCGGCCGGGCCACCCGCGAGGACGACTACGTCTTCCCGACCTACCGCGAGCACGGCGTCGCCTGGTGCCGCGGGGTCGACCCGGCCAACCTGCTCGGGATGTTCCGCGGTGTGAACAACGGCGGCTGGGACCCCAACAGCAACAACTTCCAGCTGTACACGATCGTCATCGGCTCCCAGACGCTGCACGCCACCGGCTACGCGATGGGCGTGGCCAAGGACGGCGCCGACAGCGCGGTGATCGCCTACTTCGGCGACGGCGCCTCCAGCCAGGGCGACGTGGCCGAGTCCTTCACCTTCTCCGCGGTCTACAACGCCCCGGTCGTGTTCTTCTGCCAGAACAACCAGTGGGCCATCTCCGAGCCCACCGAGAAGCAGTCCCGCGTGCCGATCTACCAGCGCGCCCAGGGCTTCGGGTTCCCGGGCGTGCGGGTCGACGGCAACGACGTGCTCGGCGTCCTCGCGGTCACCCGGTGGGCCCTGGAGCGGGCCCGCAGCGGCGAGGGCCCGACCCTCGTCGAGGCGTTCACCTACCGCATGGGCGCCCACACCACCTCCGACGACCCGACCCGCTACCGGGGCGACGAGGAGCGCCAGGCCTGGGAGGCCAAGGACCCGATCCTGCGCCTGCGCCGCTATCTGGAGGCCTCAAACCACGCGGACGAGGGATTCTTCGCGGAACTGGAGACCGAGTCCGAGGCGTTGGGCAAGCGAGTGCGCGAGGCGGTCCGTGCCATGCCGGACCCGGACCACTTCGCGATCTTCGAGAACGCCTACGCGGACGGGCACGCGCTCGTCGACGAGGAGCGTGCCCAGTTCGCCGCGTACCAGGCGTCGTTCGCCGATGAGGGGGGTAACTGAGATGGCCGACAAGATGGCACTCGCCAAAGCGATCAACGAGTCGCTGCGCCGCGCCCTGGAGTCCGACCCCAAGGTCCTGATCATGGGTGAGGACGTCGGCAAGCTCGGCGGCGTCTTCCGGGTGACGGACGGGCTGCAGAAGGACTTCGGAGAGAGCCGCGTCATCGACACCCCGCTCGCCGAGTCGGGCATCGTCGGCACGGCGATCGGCCTGGCCCTGCGCGGCTACCGCCCGGTGGTGGAGATCCAGTTCGACGGCTTCGTCTTCCCCGCGTACGACCAGATCGTCACGCAGCTCGCGAAGATGCACGCCCGCTCGCTGGGCAAAGTCAAGCTCCCGGTCGTCGTCCGCATCCCCTACGGTGGCGGCATCGGCGCGGTGGAGCACCACTCCGAGTCGCCCGAGGCGCTCTTCGCGCACGTGGCAGGTCTGAAGATCGTCAGCCCGTCGAACGCGTCGGACGCGTACTGGATGATGCAGCAGGCCATCCAGAGCGACGACCCGGTGATCTTCTTCGAGCCCAAGCGCCGCTACTGGGACAAGGGCGAGGTCAACACGGAGGCGATCCCGGGCCCGCTGCACAAGGCCCAGGTGGTCCGCGAGGGCACCGACCTCACCCTGGCGGCCTACGGCCCGATGGTGAAGCTCTGCCAGGAGGTCGCCGAGGCCGCCGCCGAGGAGGGCAAGCGCCTGGAGGTCCTGGACCTGCGCTCGGTCTCCCCGCTCGACTTCGACTCGATCCAGGCGTCCGTGGAGAAGACCCGCCGCCTGGTCGTCGTCCACGAGGCCCCGGTGTTCTTCGGTTCCGGCGCGGAGATCGCCGCGCGGATCACGGAGCGCTGCTTCTACCACCTGGAGGCCCCGGTGCTCCGGGTCGGCGGCTACCACGCCCCGTACCCGCCGGCCCGCCTGGAAGAGGAGTACCTGCCGAACCTGGACCGGGTACTGGACGCCGTCGACCGCTCGCTGGCGTACTGAGGAGAGGGTCGTGACGACGATGACGGAAGCGTCCGTGCGCGAGTTCAAGATGCCCGACGTGGGCGAGGGACTCACCGAGGCCGAGATCCTCAAGTGGTACGTCCAGCCCGGCGACACGGTCACCGACGGGCAGGTGGTCTGCGAGGTCGAGACGGCGAAGGCGGCTGTGGAGCTGCCCATCCCGTACGACGGCGTGGTCCGGGACCTGCACTTCCCCGAGGGCACCACGGTCGACGTGGGCACGGCGATCATCTCGGTGGACGTGGGCGGCGGCAGCGCCGCACCCGCGCCCGCCGCCGAGCAGCCCGCGGCCGCCGCACCCGCCGAGGAGCCGAAGGCCGCGGGCTCGGGCCGCCAGCCGGTCCTGGTGGGCTACGGCGTGGCGACCTCGTCCACCCGCCGCCGCCCCCGCAAGGGCCCCGAGGTTCCGGTCCAGCAGGCCTCGACGGCGATCCAGACGGAGCTGAACGGCCACGCGCCCGCGGCCCCGGCAGCGAGCGCCCCGGCGGCTTCGGCCGCGAGTGCCCCGGCCTCGGCGGCTGCGGCCGCCCCGGCCGGCGGGGAGCGCCCGCTGGCCAAGCCGCCCGTCCGCAAGCTCGCCAAGGACCTGGGCGTCGACCTGACGACGGTGGTCCCGACCGGCCCGGACGGCATCATCACCCGCGAGGACGTGCACGCGGCGGTCGCCGCGGCCGTACCGGCGCCCCCCGAGCCCCAGGTCGCGCCCGCCCCGGCCGTCGCGGCCCAGGCCGCGGGGTCGTACGACACCGCGCGGGAGACCCGCATCCCGGTCAAGGGCGTCCGCAAGGCGACGGCGGCGGCGATGGTCGGCTCGGCGTTCACCGCGCCGCACGTCACGGAGTTCGTGACGGTCGACGTGACGCGCACGATGAAGCTGGTCGAGGAGCTGAAGGCCGACAAGGAGTTCGCCGGCCTGCGGGTGAACCCGCTGCTGCTGATCGCCAAGGCGCTGCTGGTCGCGATCCGGCGCAACCCGGACGTCAACGCGTCCTGGGACGAGGCCGCCCAGGAGATCGTGGTCAAGCACTACGTGAACCTGGGCATCGCGGCCGCGACCCCGCGCGGTCTGATCGTGCCGAACATCAAGGACGCGCACGCCAAGACGCTGCCGCAGCTGGCCGAGTCGCTGGGCGAGCTGGTGTCGACGGCCCGGGACGGCAAGACGTCCCCGGCGGCGATGCAGGGCGGCACGGTGACGATCACCAACGTCGGCGTGTTCGGCGTCGACACGGGCACGCCGATCCTCAACCCGGGCGAGTCCGCGATCCTCGCGGTCGGTGCGATCAAGCCCCAGCCGTGGGTCCACAAGGGCAAGGTGAAGCCCCGTCAGGTCACCACCCTGGCGCTGTCGTTCGACCACCGCCTGGTCGACGGTGAGCTGGGCTCGAAGGTGCTGGCCGACGTGGCGGCGATCCTGGAGCAGCCGAAGCGCCTGATCACCTGGGCGTGAGCCGACTGCGGCGGCCCCCTGCCCACCCGGGCGGGGGGCCGCAGGCGTTTTTCCGGGGAGTGACCGGGCGGGCGGCGCCGTCAGGCACCGCCGCGTGACGGACACGGCCGAGGGGGCCCCGCCGCGGTGCGCGGTGGGGCCCCCTCGGCGTGGTCCTACTTGGTGAAGCCGTAGTTGAGCAGCTTCGTGGCGTCCGCCTTGCGGGCGTCCAGGCCGGTCGAGGCGAGGACGGTGCCGATGACGGTCTTGCCGCTTCGGGTGGCGGCGAAGACCAGGCAGTACTTCGCCTCCGGGCCGGAACCGGTCTTCACGCCGATCGCGCCGGAGTAGCTGCCGAGCAGCGGGTTGGTGTTCTCCCAGGGCGCCATCGTCCGCGTACCGCCGGACTTGGTGGTCGTCTTCGCCGTGTACTTCTTCGTCTTGACGACCGTGCGGAACGTGGAGTTCTTCATCGCCGCGCTGGCGAGCTTGGTCAGGTCGCGCGGCGTGGAGTAGTTGGCGCCGTGGCCGATGCCGTCGAACGAGTCGAAGTGGGTGTTCTTCAGACCCAGGTTCTTGGCGGTGGTGTTCATCTTGCCGATGAACGACTTCACGCGGGCCGAGCGGGTCGAGCCGGAGCCGAACTTGTCGGCGAGCGCGTACGCCGCGTCGCAGCCGGACGGCAGCATCAGCCCGTACAGCAGCTGGCGGACGCTGACCTTGTCGCCGACGATCAGCTTCGCGTTGGACGCGTAGTTGTTGTCGACGATGTAGTCGCTGTACGCCTTCTGGATCGTGACCTTGCTGTCCAGGTTCAGGTTCGACTGCTTCAGCACCACCAGGGCGGTCATGATCTTGGTGGTCGAGCCGGTCGAGCGGCGGGTGTCGGCCGCCTTGGTGTAGAGCGACGTGCCGGTCGCGTTGTTCATCACGTAGCCGCCCTTGGCGGCGATGGAGGGCGCCGAGGCGGCCTGCGCCGGCGCGACGGTGAGGGCACCGGTCGCGAGCATGGCGCCGGTGGTCACGGCGACGGCCGCGGCTCTGCGGAGACGAGTGCCCTTAATGCCGGTTATCAAGTCAAGTACCCCGATTGCGTCGAATGCCCCAACGATGCGGCCGAGTTGAGGACGAGGGGAAGGGGGGCCGCACGTGTCTGACTCGTAACTAGCACACGTGGTTGTGCTGTTGCCGAGGGGGACCCCCGCTTTGCCACGGATGTGTGACATACAAGTCCGCATACTGGACGTTTCTCTTCATGCGTACCTGTTGTATCTATGCTGTCCGCATGACCCTGGCCGTGAAGCAACCGCCCGCCGCCGACCGCGTCTACGCCCACGTCAAACAGGGCGTCCTGGAGCGCCGCTACGAGGGCGGCACCCTCCTCACCGAGGGCGAGCTCGCCGAGGCCGTCGGAGTGTCGCGCACACCGGTCCGCGAGGCGCTGCTCCGCCTGGAGGCCGAGGGGCTCATCCGGCTCTACCCGAAGAAGGGCGCCCTCGTCCTGCCCGTCTCCGCGCAGGAGATCGCCGACGTCGTCGAGACGCGGCTGCTCGTCGAGGAGCACGCGGCACGCAAGGCCGTGCCCGCGCCCGCCGGGCTCATCGAGCGCCTGGAGGAGCTGCTGGCCCGGCAGCAGAAGCAGGCCGCCGCCGGCGACCTCGCCGGGGCCGCCGTCACCGACCGCTGCTTCCACGCCGAGATCGTCCGCAGCGGCGGCAACGAGATCCTCTCCCGCCTCTACGACCAGCTGCGCGACCGCCAACTGCGCATGGGCGTCGCCGTCATGCACTCCCACCCCGACCGCATCGCCAAGACCCTCGCCGAGCACGAGGAGATCCTCGACGCGCTGCGCTCCGGTGACGCGGAGACGGCTGTCGGTCTCGTCCACCGCCACATCGGCTGGTTCTCCCACCTGGCCCGGGGAGAGGTCCGATGAGCGCCGTCTCGATACCCGGCGACCCGCCGGGCGGCCGCCGGGCCCTGGCCGTCTGGGGCACCGGTGTCTCGGTCTACTTCGTCGCGGTCATCTTCCGCACGTCCCTGGGCGTGGCCGGCCTCGACGCCGCCGACCGCTTCCACGTCAACGCCTCGGCCCTCTCCACCTTCTCCATCCTCCAGCTGCTGGTCTACGCGGGCATGCAGATCCCCGTGGGCCTGCTGGTCGACCGGCTCGGCACCAAGAAGGTGCTGGCGCTCGGCGCGGTGCTGTTCACCGCCGGGCAACTGGGCTTCGCCTTCTCCCCGACGTACGGCATGGCGCTCGCGTCCCGGGCGCTGCTGGGCTGCGGTGACGCGCTGACGTTCATCAGCGTGCTGCGCCTGGGCAGCCGCTGGTTCCCCGCCCGGCAGGGGCCGCTGGTCGCCCAGTTCGCTGGACTGGTCGGCATGGCGGGCAACCTCGTCTCCACACTCGTCCTGGCCCGGTTGCTGCACGGCGTCGGCTGGACGGCGGCGTTCGCGGGCAGCGCGGTGGCCGGTGCCGTGGTGCTCGCCTTGGTGCTGCTCTTCCTCAAGGACCACCCGGAGGACCACGAGCCGGAGCCCTTCCCGCACCAGGGCGCGGCCTACGTAAGGCGGCAGATCGCCGCGTCCTGGCGGGAGCCCGGGACGCGGCTCGGCCTCTGGGTGCACTTCACCACCCAGTTCCCGGCGATGGTTTTCCTGCTGCTGTGGGGCCTGCCGTTCCTCGTCGAGGCGCAGGGGCTGTCCCGGGCGGTCGCCGGTGGACTCCTCACCCTCGTCGTCCTGTCGAACATGGTGGTGGGCCTGGTCTACGGCCAGATCGTCGCGCGGCACCACGGGGCCCGGCTGCCGCTCGCGCTCGGCACGGTCGGCACGACGGCGGCCCTGTGGGCCGCGACGCTCGCCTACCCCGGCCCGCACGCCCCGATGTGGCTGCTGATCGTGCTGTGCACGGTGCTCGGGGCATGCGGACCGGCGTCGATGATCGGCTTCGACTTCGCCCGCCCGGCCAACCCGCCCGAACGGCAGGGCACCGCCTCCGGCATCACCAACATGGGCGGCTTCGTCGCCTCCATGACCACGTTGCTCGCGATCGGCGTGCTCCTGGACGCCACCGGCGACGACTACTCCCTGGCCTTCTCGGCGGTGTTCGTGCTCCAGGCGCTCGGGGTCTCCCAGATCCTGCGGCTGCGCAAGCGGGCGCAACGGCGGGAGCGGGAGCGTCTGGTGGCCAGCCGGGTGGAGACGGTGCACGTCCCGGCGTGACGCTCGTCAGGCAGTCGGTACGAGGGTGAGGTACGCGAGGCCGAGGATGCCGCGGTAGGTGAGCCACCGGGCGCGGTGCCGGTCGACGCGCTGCCGTGTCTCCTCCGCCAGGGGGTGACGGGGGTGCTCGGCGAGCCACACCTCGGTGTCCGCGAGGTACCCCGACTCGAACGCCTCCCATTCGTCGAGGCTCGCGGTCTCCGTCCACTCGGGCCGGAACCCCGCGTCGACGGTCATCCCCAGGAGCGTCGCGAGGTCGGGGTGGTCCGTCGCGGCGGCGTCCGGCCACATGCGGGACAGCTCGCCGGGGGTCGGGGTGCGCTCCCAGAAACCCTCGCCGAGCAGGACGCGGCCGTGGTCGGTGACCAGACGGCGCAGTTCCCTGAGCGCGCCGGGGAGGCGGCCTCCGAGGGCCTGGCTCGACCCCACGCACAGGACGAGATCGGCGGGACCGCGGGTGGTACCGGTGGCGGACTCCTCCACGAAACGGGCGCGAGGGGCCAGCCCGCGGTCTT
The DNA here is from genome assembly GCF_040706515.1 of Streptomyces sp. NPDC047880. Classification (NCBI taxonomy): domain Bacteria; kingdom Bacillati; phylum Actinomycetota; class Actinomycetes; order Kitasatosporales; family Streptomycetaceae; genus Streptomyces; species Streptomyces sp. NPDC047880. Next base: position 122,079 of record NZ_JBEZOK010000029.1, read on the forward strand.
CGGCTGCCTTCCGGGCCCGCGCCAGGTCGCCGGTGTCCAGGTCGACGCCGGTGCCGGTCGCCTCCGGCGCTGCGGCCAGGATGCGGAGCATGAGCTCGCCGGAGCCGCAGCCGATGTCCAGGACGGTGGCGGGGGCGTGGCGGGTGAGGCGCTGTACGAGGCCGGCCGCCCTCGCCTCGGACAGGGGGCCGTGGAAGGTGAGGCGGGTGCGGTGGGGTGGGGTCATGCCGAGGGACGCTACGGGGGGCGTGGGGCAGCCGCACGGCGTTTTCCGGCGCTCGGCATCGCTGCCCGGGACGGGTGGGTCCGCAGCCCGGCGGAGCGGGGTGCCGCGCTGCGGGCATGCGTGCCGCCCCCCAGCGGCACGCATGCCCGCAGCCCGGGTGTGCCAAATTGGGGCCCC